>DASQRJ010000406.1:0-2859 GCA_035642955.1 Acidobacteriaceae bacterium | reverse complement strand
CTGGACAAGACCGGAACCATCACCATCGGCAACCGTCAGGCATCCGAGTTTATTCCCGCTCCTGGTGTAACGAGCGAAAGGCTTGCCGATGCGGCGCAGTTATCTTCTCTGCCGGACGAGACTCCGGAGGGACGCTCGATTGTCGTCCTGGCAAAAGAGCGCTACGCACTGCGGGGCAGGGAGCTCGCGCAGCTCAACGCCGTATTCGTTCCATTCAGTGCGGTCACCCGCATGTCCGGGATCGATATCGAAGGCCGCACCATTCGCAAGGGTGCGGCAGATGCGATCGCGCGCTATCTGCGCGAGTTTGGCGGCGGTCTGCCTGCGGAGGTGCAGGCTATTGTAGAAGGGATTGCGCGCGGCGGTGGCACACCGCTGGTGGTTGCGGAGAACGGGCGCGCGCTCGGCGTCATTCATCTCAAAGACATCGTCAAGGGCGGCATGCGAGAGCGCTTCCAGCAGTTGCGCGCCATGGGCATTCGTACCGTCATGATCACGGGCGACAACCCGTTGACGGCGGCCGCCATTGCGCGCGAGGCCGGCGTTGACGATTTCCTTGCGGAGGCAAAACCGAAGGACAAGATGGACCTGATTTGCCGGGAACAGGCCGAAGGCAAACTGGTGGCCATGACGGGCGATGGCACAAACGATGCGCCCGCGCTGGCTCAGGCCGATGTCGGCGTTGCGATGAACAGCGGTACGCAAGCTGCCAAAGAAGCCGGCAACATGGTCGATCTCGATTCCAACCCAACGAAACTGATCGAGATCGTAGCGATCGGTAAACAGTTGCTGATGACTCGCGGCGCCTTGACCACCTTCTCCATTGCTAACGACGTCGCGAAGTATTTCGCCATCATTCCAGCGATGTTTGCCGGCGCCTTTCCGGTGCTGAATGCGCTGAATATTATGCATCTGCGCACGCCGCAGTCGGCGGTGCTTTCCGCCATCATCTTCAATGCGCTCATCATCATTCTGCTGATTCCGCTGGCGCTGCGCGGGGTGAAGTACCGTCCGTCCTCGGCCGCAGCCATGCTGCAGCGCAATCTGCTGATCTACGGCGCCGGCGGGATCATTGTCCCGTTCATCGGCATCAAGATCATCGATATGGTCATCACCACGGTCGGTCTCGCATAGAGGATTGCTTTCGATGAAACGTCATATCATCACCGCCTGCCTTTACACGCTCATTACCGCTGTCTTGCTTGGCATCGCCTATCCACTTGCGATCACGGGAATCGCGCATCTCGCTTTTCCATCGCAGGCCTCGGGCGAGTTGGTACGGAGCAATGGTGTGTTGATTGGCTCCCGCCTCATTGGCCAGTCCTTCACCGGACCTGAATACTTTCACTCGCGGCCTTCGGCTGCAGGCAATGGATACGATGCAACCGCGTCGTCGGGCTCGAACCTCGGACCGACCAGCAAGGCTCTGGTGCAACGCATCGCGCAGAGTGTGAGTGCGGAAACAACTGGACGACCGGTGCCGGTGGACCTGGTAACGGCGTCCGGCTCCGGACTTGATCCGGATATCTCACCGGCTGCGGCATACTACCAGGCGGGCCGCGTCTCTCGTTCCACCGGAATTCCGGAGGATGCGCTTCGTAAGCTGGTGGCGGCGCATATCACGCAGCGCCAGTTTGGTGTACTTGGCGAGGCTCGGGTGAATGTGCTTGAGCTCAACCTGGCTTTACAGGCGCTCAACCCGAAGAAGCCGGATGCATCTCGCCCGTGAATGCAGCAAGAGACGCCGGTTAACACCGGGCAGATGACGTAAGCACATTCGCCCAATGCCGGATTCTGTCGCGCGCGGGCGATTCGCCTTCGAGGGCGGTGAGTTGTACGGCGAAGTTTCCAATGGTAGAGCTTTCAACGACGCCGCAGGAGAGCGGCAATCCGGTTGCGTCTGCCGTCAGCCGGTTCAGCAACGGGTTAAGACTTCCTCCGCCTACGACGTAGATCCGATCGAGCTGCCGCCCGGTGAGCTGGCCAAGTTCATGCAGCACTTTCCCGTAACGATGCGCGAGGCTGTGGAAGATGAGACTCGCAAAAGCAGGGAGCGACGCAGCGTCCTCTGGAATGGCGGATGTGCCCTGCTCCACAAGTTGCCGATTGATCGGCGACGTTAGATCTCCCGGCAATAACAATGCGGGATGATCCACGTCCAGCAGGGCGCGCGGAGATGGAAGCTTCTCTGCCGCCGCGATTAACTCCGGCATGCTCCAGAGATTTCCGTCCGGACAGAGCTGCAGCTGCAGTTGTTTGAGGAGCCACATGCCGTTCACATTCTTGTGAAAACAATACTGGTCCCCTGGAGCGCGCAGATTGGTGAAGCCAGCGCTGCGAGCGTCCTCCGAGGTGACAGGTTGATCGAGCAGCGAGCCAGGCAGCGACCAGGTCCCCGAACTGATGTATGCCCAGTTGTCGCCCTTCGCAGGAATCCCGGCGACAGCGGAAGCCGTATCGTGGCAAGCGGGCGCAATCAGCCGCGTCTCCTTGAATGGACGCAGAGTCTGCAACTCCGCACTCACCCTCCCGATATCGGCGCCGGTTGGCACAAGCTCAGGCGCCGCATGCAAATCCAGTCCGGCACACGCGAAAACATCTTTGTTCCATACGTTGTTACGCACATCGAGCAGGCCGGTATGAGCCGCATTGGTCAGCTCAGCGATCAGCCGTCCGCCTAGTTGCGATAGCACATACTCCGGCAGATTTACCCAGCGATAGTGGGCCGGAACGCCGGCCTGCCGGTCTGCGATGAGTTGATAAAGCGTGTTGATGCGAAGCGGTTGCACGCCGGTCTGGCGATAGAGAAACGCTGGCGGACAAACCTCGTGGAGTTCGGCCTCGCTCGCAAGCGTCCTC
>DASQRJ010000405.1:0-7102 GCA_035642955.1 Acidobacteriaceae bacterium | reverse complement strand
CTTCGCATTCAAGATCGCTAGTGCCACTGGATTGATGTTCGACCCATTGCAAGCAACCTGCGTTCCACCAGCAGCCGTGAGATAGCCAATAGACGGCTGGCCTTTGTCATCGAGATGGGTCGCCGGGCAGAATTGCGCTCCGAGCGTCGCCGCTGAACGATCGGAAGTCAGCAGGGGCAATACGGCCGTCTTCAAAGACCCCAGGCCATTCACCTGGGTTACCCCTTGATAGGCCGCGAAAAAGAAGGTGTGTCCTTTCACGATGGGGCCGCCGACCGCACCGCCGAACTCATTCTGCTTCAAATCCGCGCGCGGTTGATCGGCGAGTTTGGAAAAGAAATCGTTGGCGTTGAATATGTTGTTGCGGACAAACTCCCAGGCACTTCCGTGAAAATTGTCGGTTCCGCTCTTGCTCACCAGATCCACGTTCGCGCCTGTACCACGTCCATACGATGCATCGTAGTTCGCAGTCTGTACCCGAAATTCCTCGATGGTGTCCGGTGCTGGAACCGCCGTTCCTACTTCGAAGTTCTGGGCAGATGCGGCAGAGTTCTCTTGAAGATTGTTGGCATCGATACCATTGAATTGAATGTTGTTCGCCGTTGGGGTCGCGCCATTCGAAGCCACATTCTGTGTCCCGTTGCCCAGTACGGTCGCGGTTGGCAGGTCTGCGATCACGCCTGGCGAGAGACCCAGTATCTGGGTGTAGTTGCGGCTCGAGAGTGGCAGAGATTGGATCGCCCGTTCGTCTACCAGGCCTCCCAGCGTCGAGCTTTCCAGCTCGGCTGCTTCAGAGCTGCTTGTCACCCGAACATTCGTAATGGTACCGGCGACGGCCAACGTTACAGTCAACGAGCTGGTCTCACTGACTGTTACTTGAACGGATGGCGAGGTCCTTACCGCGTATCCGGGCGCCTTTACAGAGACGTCATACGTTCCTGGAGGCAGTAGCGGCACACGAAAGACGCCTTCCGCCGTCGTCGTCACGGAACGCGACAGATGCGTCGCTTCGTTAACCGCCAGGACACTTGCATTCGCTACCGCCCGGTTTGAAGTGTCATAGACGGAGCCGGAGATTGCTCCAGTCCCCGGGGTCTGACCCAAGGACGCGCCTAGCCCTAAAATGAAAACGGTGGTGGACCCGGCGAGATAGCGCCGCAGGGAGGCAGTCTTCATACACTTGTCTTTCAAATGTCTTTCAAAAGTCGGCTGCATTAAGCCTGAGTATGAAGAGTACGCCGCCGCAACTTGTTACTCATTTGTCATTATTTTGTATCGATGTATGCAAATACAGGCTGCGCACACAAACGGTCCATGTGACCCGGAAGGGCGGCCGTATCTCGCACAGATTCCGTACTCAAAGCGCGCAGCCGCTCGCTGATTAGATGCGAAAATTGAGGTGCGTTGCTGCCCCGCACGCGATGCATGGCCGAATCGATAGGCCTGTCGTTGAAATTGCGACGTTCGATTGATCCGTGTATTGAATCGGCTGGGCTCATCGATTTTTTGATGCGACAAAGGATCGAAGAATCCACTGGCTCCAGACGGCAAGAACCAGCCGCCCCCGGCAGCAGCTTCGTCAGGCCAGGGGTCAAGCCGTCGGGCTTATGTAAATTATTGATTCTAAAAAATAAATGGCTCTATTGATTGGAGCATTTTCGGTAATACTGTGAACCGCCGAGAGGCATTCAGTGTTGGCTTTTTCCTTAACGAAAAGCCACGAGAGCGGCCGCTGGACGGTCTACACCTATACCGAAAATGCTCTAGATGGCATATTTTTCCATCCGCCGATACAGAGCGCCGCGGCTGAGGCCCAGAGCCTCGGCCGCCTGGCTCACGTTGCCTTGGGCACGCGCCAGCGCCTTGCGGATGAGAATGCTCTCGACTGCTTCCAGGCTCATGTCGTCCAGACTGGACGACGTTGCAGCGGAACGCGGCGGCGTCAAATTCAGGTCGCCGATGTCGACCTTCTCGGTGCGTGCCATCAATACCGCACGCTCGATGCAATGATCCAGCTCTCGTACATTGCCAGGCCACGCGTATTGCAGCATCATCTCCAATGCGCGCGGCGCGAAGCCGGAGACTAAACGGCGATATCGCTTGCTCCAGTGCGCAAGGAAGTGCCCGGCCAGGAGTGGCACATCCTCGCGGCGTTCGCGCAGGGGTGGCAGATGGATCTCTACTGTATTGAGGCGGAAGAGCAGGTCGGGACGGAAACGGCCCTCCTCGCTCTCTTTGTGCAGGTCTGCATTGGTGGCGGAGAGCAGCCGCACGTCGACTTTGCGGGTTTTCGACGAGCCAACACGCTCCAGCTCGCCGGTTTCGAGCACGCGCAGGAGTTTTGCCTGCTGTCGCATGGGAACGTTGGCGATCTCGTCCAGGAAAAGCGTGCCGTGATCGGCAAGCTCGAACCGCCCGATGCGGTCGGTGCGCGCGTCGGTAAATGCGCCTTTTACGTGGCCGAAGATCTCACTCTCGAAGGTGCCTTCCGGCAGCGCACCGGTGTTCACGGCAACCAGGGAGTGCTGCGCCCGCGATGAGAGCGCGTGGATCGTCTGTGCCACGACTTCCTTGCCGGTGCCGTGTTCGCCGGTGATAAGCACATTGGCGTCCGATGGCCCGATGCGCGCGATCATCTCAAGAACGGGTTGCATGGCGCGCGATTCAGCGATCAGCGTAGGCAGCCCTTCGGCGCGCAGGAATCGGTTCTCCGCCTCGAGCATATCCGCCTGGCGCTGCACACGATACAGATCGAGCTGTGTGCGGAGCACGGTGAGCAGGCGCGCATTGTCCCATGGCTTCTGGATGAAGTCCGCGGCGCCGCGGCGCATCGCCTCGACCGCCAGTTCCACACTGCTCCACGCGGTCATGACAATGATCGGCACCCGCAAACCGTAGCTCTGGATCTCCGCCAGCAGGTCGATGCCCTCCGCGCCGGACGTCGTGTCGCGCGTGTAGTTCATGTCCATCAGGACGGCTTCATATGTTTCGCTGGCGAGACACTCGATGAGCTGGCGCGGCGACGCAGCGCGGTCCAGACGGTATCCCTCCGGCCGCAGCAGTATCTCCAGCGCATCCAGGATGGCGGGCTGGTCGTCTGCGATGAGCAGACGCGGCCGCGCGCTCTCCTGCGTGTGCGTACCGTTTGCGGTGGAGCGTTGCCGTGCGCTGCTCATACTGGTTGTCACTCTACTATGGTTGCGTGGCTGGAGGCTGTGACGTCTGCGGCTGCGAGGTAGGCGGTTGTGGCATCTGCGCCGGTGGAGGCTGCAGTGCAGACGGTGGCACCGGCGAGACTGGCTTGTTCACGATGCCGGAGAGTGCATCGTCCATGGAGATACCGAGCCGTTGAATAATTTCGCCTGTCGCGCTGTACAGGGCTATACGGTTCTTCTCGTAGGCGGTTTCCGCGGACGCGAGCGTGGAGCTGGCAACCGCCAGATCATGCTCGGCGGTGAGCGTTTCAAAGTTCGAACCCGCGCCAAGCTGCTGCTCCTGCTTCTTGATGTCAAAGGTGCGTTGCGCGAGGTCGCGTGCCTTGCGCGCTGCTTCCACGCGCGCCTCCCCTTGCTCCAAAGCGTACGCGGCATTGCGTACCTCGAAGCGCAGATTTTTCTTCTGCTGCACGACAGACAATTCTCTCTGCCGCAATTCGAGCTCCGAGCGGAATTGATCGGCTCTCGCAGCGCGGTTGCGCAAGGGAATCTGCACATTGACTTCGGCCAGATAATCCGGCGATGAATTATTGAAGGCGTTTTGCAGTGTGCCGGCGTAGCTGGTCGCTTGCGTCACTGGATTAGCCGTGCCGGCCGCGGCCGGATAGGCCGGGTTGGGAGCGCCGCCCAAGCCGTATCCGGAGTAATAGCCCGCGATATTTACCGATGGCAGCATATTGTTGCGTACCGACTTCCGCGATATTTCGGCGATGTCCTGGTTGATTTGCAGGATGTTCAAGTCGGGTCGGTTCTTGAGCGCTTCGTCGATCAACTGCTCGACGGGAGGTATCTTTTCCGCCTGGAATGCTTCGAGGAGCACCGTCGGGATCACCGGCATCTCTTCCAGAGTCGGATCGAGCTGCTTGGTCAGCGCAGCCTTCATCAGGGACTCCTGCAGCTGTAGCGTTGTCTTTGAGACAGTGAGATCCTGCTGGCGCGTGGCGACTTCCGTCTCCGCTTTCATCACGTCGATGGCAGGCACGGCCTTCAGATCGAGTTGCTTCTGCTCCTGGTCCAGCGATCGCTCTGCGAAGGTGAGCGACCGCTCTTTCACCTGTTCGTCCTGGAAGGCATTGACCAGGTCCCAGTAGAGATTCTCGATCTGGGTAATGGTGAGATCGAGTTGCTGCCGGAAGGCGATCTCTGTGAGCTTGCGATTGTCTTTTGCGAAACGCAGCCAACGGAGATTTCCAGAGAAACCAAATCCCTGTAAGAGTGACTGTTGTATGTAAAACGTGTAATTCGCCGCCAACGAAGGGTTCAACAACTGGAGTGGGCTGTTCTGGGTCACCCGCGACTGATCCAGATTGAATTGGATGTAAGTACCGGTAGGAAAGGATTGCGAATATTGCACATTGGCAGTGATGGTGTTGGTCTTCAGAGACGCGACACCAGATGTGACTGTATTTACCTGTGGAGTCGTATTGTGCTGCGTGCTGACCGTGGCTTGTAGCAAGGGATCGAAGCTGGGGACGAGGATGCCGAGACCTTGAGTGGTTTGCACCAGGCCGCCTGAACCACCGGCGCCGCCGCCACTCACACTGACGGATGAGACAGCACTGGATGCACTCGCGCCGCCCAGCGTGTTCTGCACCGGGGCGGGAACGCCCAGGGTAAATTGTCCGGCGGCAGTGCGGAGAACGTCCGCGTTCGCGATGGGCAGATCGTAGCGTGTGATGGCGATATCGAGATTGTTCTCAAGCGCAAGATCGATCGCATCGTCGATGGAGAGGTAGAGTTTGCCGTCGTGAATGCATTCATCCAGCCGTGGGGAGTTAGTCAGATTCGCCTTCGGCACGTTGACCGGCGTATACGTCTTGAACGGATCGTGCAGGTGCGGAAATTCGACATTGAATCCCGGTTGCTGCCCGCTCTGGGCGACGAGAGGCGCTGTCTGCCCGAATAGGAGAGCGCTGAGCGCAATAGCGGCGGTGGCAATTTGTCGAAGACTCATCGAGTGGTGGACTCCTGTGCGGCGTTGAGGCGGGGGTTGGCACTGTCGTGCGTGAGCCAGCCGTCGCGAACTTCGAGCAGTCGATTGCCATAGGCAGCATTCGTCTCCGAGTGGGTGACCTGCAGGATGGTGGTGCCCTGCCGGTTGAGCTCGCGGAAGAGCTCCATGATCTCCTTGGCCTGCTCGGAGTGCAGGTTGCCGGTGGGCTCATCGGCCAGCAGCAGCCCGGGATTGTGGATTACGGCGCGGGCGATGCCGACCAACTGCTGCTGCCCGCCGGAAAGCTGCGAGGGGAAGAGATCTTTCTTGCCCACGATGTTGAAGCGGTCCAGCGTGTCGGCGACCAGTGCCTGGCGCTCGGCGCGAGGCATGTTCTTATAACTCAGCGGCAGATCGATATTTTCAGCCACTGTGAGTTCGTCAAGCAGGTGATAGCTCTGGAAGACCATCCCCATGCTGCGCTTTGCGAGCTCCGCGCGCTGCTTGCGCCCCATGGCGTGCACCGGGTCGCCGTCGAAGTAGTACTCGCCGAGCCACTGATCGTCAAGCAGAGCGATGGCGTTCAGCAGGGATGATTTCCCTGCGCCCGATGGGCCCATCAGGGTGACGAACTCGCCGCGCTCGATCTTGAGGTCGATGCGGCGCAGCACCCAGGTCTGGCCGGCGCCGGTTTTGTAGCTGCGTTCCAGGTTGCGTATTTCAATCATGACTCATTTCCTTCCTTATTCGTGGCGCAGCGCCTGCATGGGATCGGTTTGGGCGGCGCGGCGCGCGGGCAGATAACTGGCGGTGATGCAGGTGACGGCGAGGATCGCGGTGACCGCCTCAATCACGAGCAGAATGTTGTGAAGGTCCACGCCGCTGAGCATGCTTCTGGCGATGCGGCTGAAACCAAGGGATGCGGCAACGCCCAGCGATGCGCCGATGGAGAGCAGCACGATGGCGCGGCGCAGTACCAGCCACAGCACGTCTTTACGCTGCGCACCCAGCGCGAGGCGCACGCCGAAGTCGCGCATCTGTTGCGTGACTTGATAAGCAAGCAGCCCGTAGAGTCCGGCCGCGGCAATGACCAGCGCCGCCAGCGCAAAGAGAGTGAGCAGGCGCGCGGCCAGGGTCTGGCTGCCCATGGTGTCATCCACGGTAGTGGTCATCAGCTCGGCATGGTTCACGCCCACATCAGGATTCAGGTCGTGAATGATGCGAGTGATAGCAGGAATCAACGATTCGGGCGCTGTCTGCGCGCGGACAACCAGATCGAGATGGAATGACACCAGGATCGAATACATATCGTCAGCGGGTGACATCTGGCTCAGGTTGAGCAGCAGCTCCGGTTTTACCGACTCGTTCATGCCCTGGCGCGCATCGGCCACCACGCCGACAATGGTTGCGTATTTGTGCGGCCCGGTGTCGTTCATCCTCACCTGCATGCCGATGGGCGAGTGCGCACCATCGATCTGCTGCGTGAATGCCTCGTTCACTATGGCTGCTAAAGGCGCGCGTGGGCTGTCGTCCTGATTGAAGAGGCGGCCCTGTTTCAGCGGCACGCCCATGGCGCGGAAGTAATCCGGCGTGGCCGCGCGCACGTTCGCACTCTGTTGGTGACGTGGGTCAGGCTCGGGGCGGCCAGCAAAATAAATCCGGTCAACAAAACTCCAGTTCGTGCGCAGAGGACGCACCGTGGTGACGCCGGCAGCGGTCACGCCAGGAAGCGCGCGGATGCGCGTGAGCATGGGATCAATCAACGATGGAATGATGTTCTTGCCGCTGGTTTGCCCCGCGAACCAGTTACCCTTCTGCGGCAGCATCATCTCGGCGCTCACCACCTTCTCCGGATTGAAGCCGAGCGGCGTGCGCTGCATCTCGTAGAGTGTGTGCGCCATCACGCCCGCCGCCACCAGCAGCAGCAGCGAAAGCGCTACCTCTACGGTGACAA
>DASQRJ010000404.1:0-3549 GCA_035642955.1 Acidobacteriaceae bacterium | reverse complement strand
TGGGCGCATCTGGGTACCGCTGAAGAAGGGTGACAAGCGCAAACCGGACCAGATTCCGGAGGCGGAGCGCGACTATTACCTGGAGCGGCGCTATCCGAGCTTCGGCAATCTCGTCCCGCGTGATGTCGCGTCACGCAATGCGAAGGCGGTGTGCGACGAAGGCCGCGGCGTGGGTGAGAGTGGACTCGGCGTCTATCTCGACTTCTCGGACGCCATCCGCCGCCTCGGCGAGCACACCATCCGGGAACGCTACGGCAACCTCTTCGACATGTACGAGCGCATCACGGACGAGAATCCGTACAAGGTGCCGATGCGCATCTATCCCGCGATCCACTACACCATGGGCGGCCTGTGGGTCGACTACCACCTGCAGTCCACCATCCCGGGCCTGTTTGTGCTGGGCGAGGCGAACTTCTCCGACCATGGCGCGAACCGGTTGGGCGCGAGCGCGCTGATGCAGGGGCTCTCCGATGGCTACTTCGTGATTCCCTACACCCTGGGCAACTACCTGGCGACGAACAAGCTGGGCAAGGTGGAGGGGTCGAGCGTCGAGGTGCGTAACGCGGTCGCGTGCGTGAACGAGATGACTCAGAAGCTGCTCTCCATCAAGGGCAAGCGAACGGTGGACTCATTCCATCGCGAGCTGGGCAAGATCATGTGGGAGTACTGCGGCATGTCGCGTACTGGGGAAGGACTGCAGAAGGCGATCGGACAGATTCGCCAACTGCGCGACGAGTTTTGGCAGAACGTGACGGTGCCGGGCTCAGGCGACGATCTGAACCAGAGTCTGGAGAAGGCTGGCCGCGTGGCGGACTTTCTGGAGCTAGGCGAGTTGATGTGCATCGACGCGCTGGAGCGCAATGAGAGCTGCGGCGGCCATTTCCGCGAGGAGTATCAGACGCCGGATGGCGAGGCAAAGCGCGACGACAGCCACTTCTCCTACGTGGCGGCGTGGGGCTATCGCGGGCCGGGCAATCAGCCGGAGTTGACCAAAGAGCCGCTTGAGTTCGAATACGTGCACCCGAGCCAGAGGAGCTACAAGTAAATGAAACTGACTCTGAAGATCTGGCGGCAGACGGGCCGCAAGGACAAGGGCAAGTTCGTCAGCTATCCGGTGAACGATGTGAATCCGGAGATGTCCATGCTGGAGTGCCTGGACGTGCTGAATGAGACGCTGATCGAGCGCGGCGAAGAGCCGGTCGCGTTTGAGCACGACTGCCGCGAAGGCATCTGCGGATCGTGCGGCTTCATGATCAACGGCATCCCGCATGGTCCCATGCCGGCCACGACGGTATGCCAGCTCACCATGCGGCACTTCAAAGATGGCGAAGAGCTGGTGATTGAGCCGTGGCGTGCCGCGGCCTTCCCTGCCATCAAGGACCTGGTGGTGGACCGGCGCTCCTTCGACCGCATCATTGCGGCGGGCGGCTACATCTCGGTCTCGACCGGGAATGCGCCGGATGGCAACGCCATCCTGGTCAGCAAAGAGATATCGGATCGCGCGATGGATGCGGCGGCATGCATCGGATGCGGCGCGTGCGTGGCAGCGTGTCCTAATGCATCATCGGCGCTGTTTACCGGCGCGAAGATTGCGCACCTCAGCATTCTGCCGCAAGGAGCCCCGGAGCGGGACCGCCGCGCCCTGCATATGGTGGCGCAGATGAACGAGGAGGGATTCGGCGGCTGCACCAACATCGGCGAGTGTACGGGCGCGTGTCCGAAGGAGATTCCGCTGGAGGTGATTGCGACCATGAACCGCGACTACATCCGCGGAAGCTGGAAGCAGCGCGACCAGGAAGTGCGCACGGTGAAGCCGATGACAGAGTGGAGCACGGGATCGAAGCTGAAGATCGATCCGCATGCTACAAGCTAGGATCTGCCATCCGGGCAGACGCGCCGGCGGCGCGAGTTGATGGGTTCGCTCCGTTGTCGCTCACGTGGAATTTGCGGGCGAACAGGCTAGAGCATTCTCCGTACGGGTGTACACGGTCCAGCGACCGCTCTGGTGGCTTTTCGTTAAAGGAAAAGCCACACCGAATGCATCTCGGCGCTTCACAGTATTACCGAAAACGCTCTAACTGCAGATCCTTCGCTTCGCTCAGGATGACAGTACGTAAAATGGCAAGCCCCGGTCGGCAAACCGGGGCTTTGTACTTGGGCACAAACTCTATATCAGTTGCTGCCGTGGGGATCGCTCTCGACAATCACGTCCTTGCCTTCCTCGTCCTTGCGCTGACGCTCCATGCCACGGCCGGCCATATCGTTGGCTATCTTGTTCAGACGGCTGCGCTCGCCGGTAGACGTGCTGGTGGTGTCAGGGTGCGCGGGGCGTGCTGCGTCCTTTTTCGTGTCCTTCACGATTGGCTGCATAATTCACCTCTCCTTCCTAGAATGGATGGGCGGCGGCGGACGCGAGGTTGTCCTCTGCTACACACGGACTCCCTTGATGCCGCCGGCAGTCGCGCCTGGTCGGATGACGAGACTGGACAAGCGAGGCGTAACGAAGAAAGCCTCGCCCGCGAGCCATAGGCTTTCATTTCGTGCGGATATCTGGTGCTTATCTGGGGAATGCTATCTAGGGAAGCTCTTCCCTACTTCGCCCTTATGCTGACGTTTCAGCCCGCGGCGAGACATCTGGTCCGCGGTCCTCTTCAAGCGGTCGTGTTCCCCGGGTGCTTGTGTTGGTTTGTTTTGCGTGTCCGGAGGCGGGGCGGGTGTGGGGTCTTTCTTGGTGGGTTCCATTTTATACACCTCTACTTTTGATGAGATGGGCCGGCCTGGCGGCAGGTTGTCCTTTGCTACACTCGGATTCCATGAAGCTGCCGGCCGCCGCTTTCCTCCTGATCGCCACCTCTCTCACCGCGCAGGACACCTCCACAACTCCGCACCGGCATGCCATCAAGACCATGACAACTGCTTCCTACGCGCCCGATTTTTTTATCGACACCCATGCCGACACCACGCAGCGCATGCTGGACGATCACTACGACCTGACCGACCCACTGAACGGCGGCTATGTGAACTTCGAGGCCGCGAAGAAAGGCAACCTGGGCGCGGAGTTCTTCTCTATCTGGGTGGAGCCGCAGTTTTATCAGAACCAGTACGCGGGGCGCACGCTGGCGCTGATCGATGCCGTGCATGAGGCGGCGCGCAAGCATCCGGATAAGATGACGATGGCCTACTCGGTGGCGGATATCGAGCGCGCGCATCGCGAGCATAAGCTGGCGGCACTGATGGGCATCGAGGGCGGCCACTCCATCGAAAACTCGCTCGACCTGCTGGACTACTACTACAAGCTGGGCGTGCGTTACATGACGCTGACCTGGTCGAACTCGAACGACTGGGCAGACTCCTCCGGTGATTTCACCGACCCCACGGTGCACCACACCAAGGAGGGTCTGACCGAGTTCGGCAAAGACGTAGTCTACGAGATGAATCGCCTGGGCATGATGGTGGACATCTCGCACGTCTCTGACAAGACCTTCTACCGCACGCTGATCCTCAGCCGCGCGCCGGTGATTGCCTCGCACTCCTCGGCACGGGCGCTGA
>DASQRJ010000403.1:0-3989 GCA_035642955.1 Acidobacteriaceae bacterium | reverse complement strand
TAATCCAGGGTGATCATTCCATGCTCCCAGGGGGGAACGCCCAAACTACCATCTGCACCGCCTTTGTTGAATGCGCCCACATGCCGAGTCAGCGCGACACCAAGACCGGGAAAGTGATTTGACCCGACCATAAGGTCGGCTACGGAGACGGAACTTCCCATGACAACACCCCCCGTGCCGGTTCCTACCTGCATGGGATCGCCTGCTTTTTCCAGTTTTTGCCCATCTGCGGAGTCGAGGAATGTACCTCCGAGCATCGCGGCAAACTGCCGAGTCCCAAGGTCCACGATAAGATGCAGCGCCGTAGCTGTTTTGCCTAGCCAGGGCAGTAGTGGCGCAGGTGTAAAATCGCAACGGTTACGTTCGCAATTGTCGGTTCATTCGTATTTTGTTCACTGGCGCAAGTTGTTGAGAACTGCGGCACGTGGTTGACCGCATTGTCGTGCTGCGAGGGCCAACCATGGATCGCCAGACATTGTGCGGATTGAAACTATGACCCCTTCAGATCAAACGTTGGTTGGGTCCTACGACTATCGCCTGGTCGCCCTGTCGGTGGTGATTGCGATAGTCGCAGCTTATGCGGCCCTTGACCTGGCCGGCCGAGTAACCTCCGCACAGACCCGAGTCCGATTCGTTTGGTTGACCGGTGGGTCCTTCGCCATGGGGATCGGCATTTGGTCCATGCACTACATCGGCATGCTCGCCTTTCGCTTGCCGATTCCGGTGCTCTACGACTGGCCGACAGTCCTCCTGTCTCTGCTAGCTGCCGTCCTGGCATCGGCGAGTGCTCTCTTTGTCGTAAGCCGTAAGAAAATGGGCCCGCTTCGGGCCTCCTTCGGCAGCATTTTTATGGGCGCCGGCATCGCCACCATGCACTACGTCGGCATGGCCGCCATGCGACTCTCTGCGATGTGTCAGTGGTCTGCGTCTCTTGTAGCGCTTTCTATTGTTCTCGCCGTGGTTTTTTCCTTCGTGGCTTTATTGCTGACGTTCTATTTCCGGGGAGATCTCTCAGCGTGGAGTTGGCTCAAGATTTCGAGCGCGGTTGTGATGGGTGCAGGAATTGCGATCATGCATTACACGGGTATGGCGGCGGCCACATTCAAAGCCTCCGGCTCAACTTTGGCTCATTCCGACACAGCCCACGCCGTCAGCGTCTCTTCGTTGAGCATTGCGGGAATCATCGTCGTCACGTTTCTCGTTCTGGGGATTGCGCTTTTAACATCGCTGGCGGGTCGGCGATTTGCCGCGCAATCCGTGGAACTCGAGGCCAGCGCTCACTTGGCGGCCATTGTCGGATCGTCTGACGATGCGATCATCAGCAAGACCCTGCAAGGTGTCATCCTCAGTTGGAATTCTGGCGCAGAGAGGATGTTCGGGTACTCGGCGCAGGAAGCCCAGGGCAAGAAGATGATGATGCTCATCCCACCCGAGCACAGTGACGAGGAGCCGGACATTCTGGCCCGGATCGCTCGCGGGGAAAGGGTGGCGCATCTCGAAACGACGCGGAGGCGAAAGGACGGAAGGCACATTGACGTTTCCGTGACCATCTCCCCAGTGAGGGACAGACAAGGCAAGATCGTTGGCGCTTCAAATATTGTCCGTGACATCACGGAGCGCAAGGTTGCGGAGGCAAGGGTAAACGAGCAATTGTCACGACTGAGCCTGCTCAGCCAGATCACGCGAGCGATCGGCGGGCGAGAGGACCTTGACAGTATTTATCAGGTGGCGCTGCGTAGTCTGGAGGAGGATCTCGGTTTCGATTTCGGCTGTATCTGCGACTATGACTCGATAAGCCGGAAGTTGCAAATTGTTCATGTGGGCGCGCGAAGCCGGACGCTGGCCCTGGAGTTGGCCCTGACGGAGCAGGCCCAAATTTCCATTGATGCCAATGGGCTGAGCCGGTGCGTTCTCGGGCAGTTCCTCTATGAGCCAGACATCGCCGGCGTGATACTGCCGTTCCCGCAAAAACTTGCGGCAGCGGGGTTGCGTTCGCTGGTAGCGGCGCCGCTCCTGGTGGAAAGCAAGGTCTTCGGTGTCTTTGTGGCCGCTCGCCGGGAACCGGCCAGCTTCAGCAGCGGCGAATGTGACTTTCTACGGCAATTGAACGAACACGTTGCGCTTGCCGCGCATCAAGCGCAGTTGTATGCATCCTTGCAGCAGGCATACGACGATTTGCGGCAGACGCAACAGGCGGTGATGCAGCAGGAGCGCTTGCGCGCTCTGGGTCAGATGGCCAGCGGCATTGCCCACGACATCAACAACGCAATATCGCCGATGTGGCTCTCTACCGAAATGCTACTGGAGACCGAGACGGACCTGAGCCCTCAAATCCGCAAGCATTTGGAGATGATTCAGCGAGCGACCGGCGATGTGGCGCACACTGTCGCGCGCATGACCGAGTTTTATCGCCAGCGCGAGCTTCAACTGACACTGTCGCCGGTACAGATCAACGCGTTGGTGGAACAGGTGATCGACCTGACACGCGCTCGCTGGAGCGATATGCCGCAACGGCAGGGCGTCGTGATCCAGTTGCGCACCGAATTGGAACCGCAGCTCCCCAGCATCATGGGGGTGGAGAGCGAAATTCGGGAGGCCCTGATCAATCTCATCTTCAATGCTGTGGATGCAATGCCGAGCGGCGGCGTACTGACGTTGCGCACACGAATTGTGGAACGCTCGCCGGGCCGGGCCAAACTCAGCAGTCTGGTAGTGGAAGTGGCTGACAACGGTGTCGGCATGGATGAAGAGACGCGGCGGCGCTGCTTGGAACCGTTCTTCACGACCAAAGGTGAGCGTGGCACAGGCCTGGGTCTTGCGATGGTGTACGGCGTGGTACAGCGACAGGACGCAGACCTTGAAATCGATAGCACGGCGGGCATGGGCACTACCGTGCGATTGAGTTTTGCTGTTCCTGTTGGTGGCGCGACGGATCTTGCTCCCGAGACTCCACGACCAGTTCCTTCGAGAGCACGCATTCTGGTTGTTGATGATGATCCACTGATTATTCGAGTGCTGTGCGAGGTGCTGGAGAGGGATGGCCATGAGGTGATTGCCGCAAATGGAGGTAAAGCGGGAATTGACGCGTTTAGCAACGCTCAACGGCAGGGTAAACCCTTCGCTGTTGTCATTACGGACTTAGGCATGCCTCGCATAGACGGTCGCAAAGTTGCCAGCTTTGTGAAGAGCGCGTCCCAGGCTACTCCCGTGATTCTTCTGACCGGGTGGGGGCAGCGCTTGATTGCCGAAGGTGATGTTTCGCCTCACGTCGATCGCGTACTCAGCAAGCCCACCAAGATCGGTGAACTCCGCGAAGCGTTGGCGTTCTGCTTGTCTCCTCGTGAACGAGAACTACAGGACTTGCAGAATCCCAACCGCATGAGCACTCAGGCCTGAAAATATTGTGCGCCCACTCGGAAGTCGGGCGGAAACGACGTTTCTGGACGATAGCTCCCGCCTTGACGCGCAAGTGTTTAGGCATGGCATCATACTGAGCCAGGCTTCCGGTTGACAGGCAAGTCGGAAACAATCTGATTATTGACGAGTAGGCGACCATCCGGGAGCTATTCTGAATTGTGCGTCGTCAATTGGCCAATCAGGGCTGCCAACGAACAAGCAGCACTAAGCGTCGGAGCAGTCAGAACACGGCGTAGGCCTCGGTTCGTGGCGAAAGCTCGCTGGCACTCGAACTCGCCCTGGGCCGGCTGCGTAACATCGTCAGCGACTGGAGGTCCTGCGTGCTCTGGTTTTACGAATCTTTCTTTCCCGTTCTCTGGATTGCCTTCATCATCTACTGGCTGATCAAAGCCGTCGGTACGAAAACCACCCGACGTCTCGAGCCCGTCGCCTCGCGCATCCTGCGCGCCCTCCTCTTCCTCATCGCGATCGTCCTGGTCTCGACAACTCGTATCCCGCTGCGCTGGCTCTATCTTCAGCTCTGGCCGGCTGAGTTTTGGCCCTTCTGGCTGGGAGCTAGCGTCATGGTAGCC
>DASQRJ010000402.1:0-2307 GCA_035642955.1 Acidobacteriaceae bacterium | reverse complement strand
CTTCCGCCTGACGGGTGCTGACGTTGAAGTTAGCAATCAGTTCCTGAAGTTCTGCGCGGTCGCGCTTCAGCACTCCAAGCGCACGCTCCAGACGGACTGCATGGAAAAGGGTTGCGGCCAGCAGGCCCATCAGGACAATTTCGAAAAGCCACTGCATGGCAACCATTGTCGCGCGGGAATGTTAGGAAAATGCCAATGGCTGCCAGCGCGCGCGCCGTCGGCAGCTATCGATCGGTTTGCAGGCGTGGCAGGTCGCGCTCGATGCGGACGGCGACGTGACTTTTGCGGCGGCCGACCCGGCCTTCGAACAACGGGACGGTACCACAACGAACCAATACCGGGGCGCCGACATTCGCGTTCAGGACAATGCGCGACCCAGGTTCAAGCCGCATCACATCGACCAGCCGCATGGTCTGCTCGTCCAACACCACATCCAGCTCGACCTCGGTGTTCCACAGTTCCTCGGCCAAATGCGTCTCCCAGATCGAGTCGCGGCCGAATTTTTCCCCCATGAACTGTTGCAGCAGCAGTTCGCGCACCGGCTCCAGGGTGGCGTAAGGCAGCAGCAGTTCCATCCGCCCGCCGCGATCCTCCATGTCGATGCGCAGCCGCGCCAGCACCGCTGCATTCGACAGCCGGCTGATCGTGGCGAAGCGCGGATTCACCTCCAGCCGTTCAAACCGGAACGTCACCGGGCACAGCGGATCGAAACTTGCAGAGAGATCGGCCAGCACCACATGAATGAGGCGCTCGACCAATGTGCGCTCGATCGTCGTGTAAGGCCTGCCCTCGATGCGCATCGCCGCGGTGCCACGACGGCCACCAAGCAGCACGTCCACAATCGAATAGATCATCGCGGAATCGACCACCATCAGTCCGTAATTGTCCCATTCCTCTGCTTTGAAAACCGCGAGCATGGCCGGCAACGGGATCGAGTTGAGGTAATCGCCAAATCGCAGCGAGAGAATGTTGTCGATACCGACTTCCACATTATCCGACGTGAAGTTGCGCAGCGACGTGGACATGATGCGCACCAGCCTGTCGAACACGATCTCCAGCATCGGCAGGCGCTCGTATGAAACGAGGCCCGAGCTGATGATCTTCTGCATGCCAGTGCGGTTCTCGCCCCCGGCAGGACCTTCGTCGAAGCCCAGCAGGCTGTCGATCTCGGCCTGGTTGAGCACGCGTGCCGGCTGGGTCGGCGTGTCCCCCTCTTCGGCGGCATCGGTTTCCGCGCCCCACGCCGCAGCGAGGTCTTCATCCGATTGTTGCTGTTCGGGTTCGTCGCTCATTGTATCAGCATCTGAGTGAACAGCACGTCCGTGACGTGCGCTGGCGCGGCGGCAAGATTGGCCCGGGCGATCAGTTCCTCGCGCAGGCGATAGGTACCGGCGGAGCCACGCAGCTCCTGCGGGCGCATCTCCCGCATGTAGGTCAGCACCAGATCCTGCAGCCGCGGCAGCGACGCCTTCACCCGCTCCGCGTCCTCTGGTTTCAGCACTTCCAGCCGCGCGGTCAGCTTTACATAGCTCGGGCGCTGCGGGCTGCTGTTCAGATTGGCAACGAATTCCGGCAGATCGACATATATCGGCGTGGGGGGCCTTGCAGCCTCCTCATGCGGCTTCGTCTCGTGCTGCATGCCAAGCATGTTTGGCAGGATCCCTGTGAACCAAAGTCCTCCGCCAATGCCGATGAGCGCCACGACCGGTGCGACCAGAAGGATCAGCTTCTTGTTACCTCCGCCGGACTTCTCCGGTGGCGCCTCTGACTCGGCGACGTCATCGGTCTTGCTGGGTCCCGCCGCGTGCGCGGCCTTGGCCATCCCTTGCTCCTGCGCTTGCGTCGACATGATGGCAGGGAGCCGTTAAGGAACCGCTAGCGCGGTTGCCGGCTGTCATGCAGGGTCGCTAGTCTGCCGGCCAACGGCGAGGCGCAATCCGGTGACGGACGAAAGTTTCGCGTTCGGTGCGTTCCGGCTTATGCCGGCGGCGCGGACGTTGCTCAAAAATGACAGACCAGTGCGGCTTGGCAGTCGAGCCCTCGACCTGCTGGTCGCACTGGTCGAGCGAGCCGGAAACATAGTCGGCAAGGACCAACTGATAGCCAGCACCTGGCCCGAAACCCATGTCGACGAAGCGTCGCTTCGCGTGCATATCGCTGCCCTGCGGAAGGTGCTGGGCGATGGCAGGGACGGCGCACGGTTCATCACCAACGTCCCAGGCCGCGGCTATGCTTTCGTTGCTCCAGTGGCAAGGATAGAAGGCGCGGAGCCCGATGGCGGTGAAGCAGACGCGCCGCGAGGCGACA
>DASQRJ010000401.1:0-5751 GCA_035642955.1 Acidobacteriaceae bacterium | reverse complement strand
GCGATCGCGGTCCATCGCGTAATAGCGGCCACTTACCGTCGCCAGCTTGCCGACACCGGTCTCCCGCATGGCGAGTTGCAACGCTTCCAGGTAGCCCACGCCACTCGTCGGCAGCGTGTCGCGGCCATCCAGGAACGCGTGTACAAACACTCGCTCCGCTCCGCGCATCTTGGCCGCGCGCAGCAGCGCATGCAGGTGCGCCTGCTGCGAATGCACGCCGCCATTGGAAACCAATCCCAGCAGATGCAGTTGCCGGCCGCCCTCGCACGCGCGGTCGATCGCCCGCACAATCTCCGGATGCTGGTAAAAGCTGCCGTTCGCAATCATCGCGTCAATGCGTGTGATGTCCATGGACACGACACGCCCCGCGCCAATATTCAGATGCCCGACTTCGCTGTTGCCCATCTGCCCATCCGGCAGTCCGACGAAATGATCCGACGCATGCAGCAGCGTGTTGGGAAACTCACGCAGCAGACGGTCGTAATTCGGCTTCCGGGCCTGTGCAATTGCGTTCGCTTCACGTTCCGGGCGATACCCCCACCCATCCAGAATGGCCAGCACCAGCGGTCTTTGCATCTTGCTTATCGTGTCCCTCTCCTGTCCATGCTATAAGAAGTCGGCTAGGGCGAGTTCCCGGCTTTTGTGCTCTTACTCAGCAGCCGGCTGCGCGCAGTACTGCGGATCGAGCTCCAGCCGGTATATCGTGAATGCCGTTTGATACTGGTCCGATCTTCCACCCGGCACCGCTTCGACGATGCGCTCGACGACAGACCTGTGCTCTGCTTGCCCCGAGTTCACCGACACGAGGCGCAACTCAGCATGAGGATGAGGCGGCAACGCTGGTCCACCCGGCTCATCGGGCCAAATAAGATATGCGGGCAGGCGACATGCCTCTCTCATGGGAGACGGCAGGTTTGGGCGGCCGGGAGTGCTCGCTCTGCCCACACTCGCCCAGTCGACGGGGGACCGATAATCTGCACCGAGTGCAATAGCTGGATAGAAGTACCGCCCGGAAGGCCCATAGACGAGACTGCCCGGTCGTATAGCCGGTTGCATCGCGGCATCGATGAGCGCCGGGTCACGCTGATGCCAGTGCATCAGTGCAGGCAATTCCCTGGCTGCGCGCAGCATCACCATGTATCCCAGCAGAAAGAAAGCACCCGCGCGTATGACGCGCATCCTGCGAGCAGATGAATGCTCGGTGATGGCGCACATGGCTGCAATCTCCAGCGGGAAGGCCCAGTATGCCGTCATGTTCAACGCGCGGGCTGTCAGCAACAGCGTCGCAGTAAGGTTGAGGACGCCGACGGCAAACAGCCATCTTTGAAAGCGGCTCAGGCTGCTCCAGTTGAATCGATAGACCAGCCCGATCATGGCGAGGAGAGCTCCGTAATAAGCGAGCTGTGTCCATGAATGACCGAAACTCCAGCTTCCTCCCATCAGCGGGCTTACGTCCACTGCATCGCCTTGGCTCGCACGGCGCACGTACGCGATAAAGCCCCACAGCGACATCCGCAATGGTAGAAGCAGCAGTGATGCCACAACGAACGCACTGATAACCGTGACTCCGATGGCCCTCACTCGATGCGCAGGAACCAGCAGCGGCAGCAGCAGCACCATCAGGAAAAGGAGTGGCCAACTCCTGGCTGTCGTGACTGCTGCGAATCCCAGGAGCGCGCCGAAGGCTACCCACCGCGATCCTGAATCCATCTCGCGTTCACTGTCCTTGGCCACCAACGCAATCGCGAACACAACGATGGCAATGGTCCAGGAGTCCATGCGGCCAGGCAACGTAATACCAAAACTATTTCCGAGCGAAAGAGAAAATACGAATGCCGCCAAGGCGGCGGTTGTCCAAGAATTCCTGATCCGATAGAAAAGCGCACTTACTGCGGCCAGAAGGATCACATTCCCCGCGAATCCAAAAGTTCTCCACGTTCGCATCGAAAACCCGAAAAACCATAGAAAGGCTGTACCAAGCCAGAAGAGAACCGGACCGTAAAACCGGAGCGGACTGATGGGGCTCGGATAGTCTGCAAGGACAGAAGGTGCAATCCCTTTGTGCCTCAGGATCGAGAGACACGTTGATGCGAAGTAGACTTCGTCCTCCCATCCTGGATGGGCGCGTAAGATCGGGACGTAAGCGAGGGTCACAATCAGAAGGGTGCCCAGAACGAGCAGGGTGATGTGCAGGGCTCGTCGATCAATAGACTTCATAAGCCCTTCATCCGGCCATGTCTCCGAAAAAATCTGCACTCATGCTAGCAGACGTTTTAATTACGTCACCTTTATGGAACGCAATAACACCGGGCATTCATTGCAGTCTGGAAGACCCGTGCTCGCGCTTCTCATTCATTCCATCGTTCCCTGCACGAATCCAGCGTAGCCACAAAAAGAACCGCCGTGAGCGGTTGCTCGCGGCGGTTCTGGGTTGCATTACGCAGTCGCTAGCGCTGCGGCTTTGTCGTGGATGGCGGAGGAGTGGCTGGCGAGGGCGTCGTCGAAGGCGCCGGCGGTGCGCCTGCACCGGGCGCTGTCGAACCTGCGGGCGGCGCATGCTCTGCCTGGTACTTCTTCTGCGCTGCTTCAATCTCCGGCCGGTGCTTGTCGATCGCATCGCGCCCCACCTCGCGGCCCTTCTGCTGAGCGGCGCCGACGCTCTCGCCCAGCATCGGCGGGAAGGCCTGCAATATGCGCTTGCCTGCCGGCGTGCTATAGAACTCCAGCGCCTTCGCCGCGTCCTCCGTCGAGAGGTACTTTGCGTAGATAGGCTGCATCAGGGCTGGATAATCGATGCCGTTGATGTTGGTCTGCACATCGGTCCACACATCTTCCGGAATGAAGGGCGCGGCGTGTTTATTCAGCGCGATCATCTGCGACCAGTTGGCTTGTTCCAGATTCTTGTAATTCATCAGGTTCAGCAGTTCGCGCGTCTGATCCATGGTGATCGGGTGCGCCGGCGGCGTGGGCGCGCCCGGAGTCAACGAACTGATACCGCGGTTCGACGGCGAAGTTGCCGCCGGCGCTGGCGAAGTTGCCGGCGCTTTCGTGCCGCTGCTTTGGGCGAAGACGCTGCTCGCCGTGCATGGCAATATCAACAGGACACCGCCCAAGAGAATTCCATGTAGTCGGGTAGGAAGAAACTTCATCAATACACTCTTTCCTGCGTAGCGCCTTGCACTACGCCTTTGGCTATAGCATTTTCACAAACGATGTCAGCGAGGCGATGGAACTGTGCAGCCGCCCGATCAAGAAACGGCTGCACCGAACCTCAACTCGATATAACAACTATCTGTAAATCTGCGTTATTCATCACAATTCACAGACTCGATGCCGAGGAACTCTGCTGCCTGTCCCAGTTCCTCCTCGATCCGCAGTAGCTGGTTGTACTTGGCGATCCTGTCCGTGCGCGAGGCCGAACCGGTCTTGATCTGGCCCGCACCGGTTGCCACCGCAAAGTCGGCGATGAAAGCATCCTCCGTCTCGCCGCTGCGATGCGAAATGACCGACGTATATCCGTAACGCCGCGCCAGCTCGATGGTTTCCAGCGTCTCGCTTACCGTGCCAATCTGGTTCAGCTTAATCAAAATCGAGTTACCCGCTCCCTCGTCAATACCGCGCTGCAACCGTTCGGTGTTGGTCACAAAGATGTCGTCGCCTACCAGTTGGACGCGGCCGCCCAGTCTTTCGGTCAGCAACTGCCAGCCCTTCCAGTCGTCCTCGGCCAGGCCGTCTTCGATCGAGATGATGGGGTACTGCCGCACCCAGTCGGCGTAGAAGTTCACCATCTCTTCGCTGGACTTCTCGCTCTTGTCGGACTTCTTGAAGACGTAATTGCCGCTCGATTTGTCGAAGAACTCACTCGACGCCGGATCGAGCGCCAGGGCGATGTCCTCACCCGGCTTGAATCCGGCCTGCTCGATGGCCTCAAGAATCACCTCAATCGCCTCGACGTTCGACTTCAGGGACGGCGCAAATCCGCCCTCGTCGCCCACCGCGGTGTTGTAGCCCTTCTTCTTCAGCACGCCCTTCAGCGTGTGGAAGACCTCGACGCCCCAGCGCAGCGCATCGGAGAAGCGCTCCGCGCCCACCGGCATCACCATGAACTCCTGAAAGTCCACATTGTTGTCCGCGTGCGCGCCGCCATTGATGATGTTCATCATCGGCGTCGGCAGAATGCAGGCGTTCACTCCTCCCAGGTAGCGATAGAGCGGGAGCTTCAGCGCCGCGGCGGACGCGCGTGCGCACGCCATCGAGACCGCGAGAATCGCATTTGCGCCGATCCGGCTCTTGTTCTCCGTCCCGTCCAGCGAGATCATCGTTGCGTCGATCAGCCGCTGGTTCGCTGCATCCATCCCGGTCAACTCCGGCGCCAGGATGCTCTCCACGTTCTCCACTGCCTGCAGCACCCCCTTGCCCAGATAGTGCGACTTGTCCCCATCGCGCAGCTCCACGGCTTCGTGCTCTCCCGTCGAGGCGCCGCTCGGTACCGCGGCCCTGCCTATCGCACCGCCGTCCAATACCACGTCCGCCTCTACTGTGGGGTTTCCGCGTGAGTCGAGAATCTCCCGCGCGTGTATCTGCGCAATCTCCGTCATATCGCTCCTTGTGATTTGGTGTTGCAAGCGGTCTTTCAGCTTCGGGCGCCGGTCCACCGGAATCGGCTCGCCGGTCATCCCGCCGATCATGCTGATCCAATTGCTCATCGATGAGTTCGCGCTTCGCGGCTCCCTAAGCCCTCGCCAGCTCAGGGCCGTCGAATGCAGTCAAGACCTAACCCAGAAAGTCTAACAAAGCGACCAGCAGCCTGCTGTAAAGACCCGCCCGAATGGGTTCGGCGGTCGGTCACATTGAGATTGGTTTGGTTGAACTCCCTTTGACATTGGCCCGACACGGACTCACGAGGTCGATCGACAGACCTATCTTCTCTACGGCTTCCCGGTGGCGACAGCAGTGGAATCAAACCGGGCGACCGAATTCATTTCCCGTGGAACAAAAACTGGATGACGGAACCCAGCCGGCAGTGCTTTGTGAAGAAGCTGTCAAAAGATCGGCGGTCCCTGCAAGATGCTCGCCAACGCGCCTTAGGGCCATTTCGCCAGTAACCGCGCTGGTACACACACCCGCTTCCCGTTACGACTTCGCAACTTCTTCGTCTACGCTAGTGTCAGTTTTGCCAATGCAGAACACGCAATTTTGGGAGGTTGCCGCAATGAAGTTCAGATCTATCCTCGTCGGGGCCACGCTGGCGCTCACGGGCGCCTTCGCCGTAGCGCAGTCCACAGCCAAACCAAGTCCCTATGAGGGCACCTCGCAGCCCCCCACCTCGGACGTCATCCGTGCCACCGATTCCCCAGCCGTCGCGCCCCCTGCAGCTGCAATCCAGACACCTTCGGCAGCCGCGCCCGCCCCTGCGGCCGTCCAGCAGACTCCGCATGCAGGGGCGCACCCCGCTCGCGTTCACAATCCCGACGACGGGATCGTCACGGTGCCGGTCACCACCGAACCCGGCGCAGCCCCACAGAAACCAGCCCTCCAGACGCGAGACGGCCGTCCTTACAATCCTGACAACGACATCGTCAACAGCGTACCTCTTCCGGACAACGCACTCGCCGAAGGCACTCCCATTCACACCCGCCTGGACCACGAGATCTCCTCGCGTGAAAACGGCGCCGGCACCATCTTCACCGCCCAGGTCGATCGGGACGTGGTGCAGAGTGGCCGCGTCATTATTCCTACCGGCTCCGTCAT
>DASQRJ010000400.1:0-3329 GCA_035642955.1 Acidobacteriaceae bacterium | reverse complement strand
GTGTCATAGAAACCTCTGCAGAAGATAGGCTCAGTAGCGAGCCAGACCCGTGTAAACGCAACCCATAACTGTAACTCAGAAATCCATTGCAGCGCAGCTTTGGGATAACCTGCCATAACAACGCATGGCGGACCGGAATAGTTCCAATTACAAAATTGGACTAGAACCCATGCTTCGTGCGGCAGGCAAACAGGAGTCTACTTATGATGGCGTCCGTCTTCGTCGGTACCAGCCTCGACGGCTTCATTGCGCGGCCGAACGGTGATTTCGACTTCTTGCCACCGGACGGCGGTGAGCCCCACGGCTACGACGAATTCATCGCAACTGTCGATGCGATTGTGATGGGCCGCAAGACCTTCGAAACGGTTTTGACGCTTGGGGCGTGGCCCTATGGAGACAAACGAGTCGTGGTCCTCAGCAGCCGTCCCGTTGACCTCTCCGCAGCCGTCGGAGCAGTGGTGGAGCAGATGGCCGGACCTCCGGCTCAGATCGTTTCACAACTCGCTCGCTCTGGCGTTCAACACATCTATGTCGACGGTGGAATCACGATTCAGCAATTCCTGCGCGCCGGGCTCATTCAACGCCTGACAATCACGCGTGTCCCTGTGCTCATCGGAGAGGGCATTCCCCTCTTCGGCAGCCTGCCGCATGACATCCGGCTCCATCACATCATGACGCGCCAGTATCCCAGCGGCATGGTCAGCAGCGAGTACCTCGTAGCCGCTTAGAGTGAATTTTCTGTAGGTATGCGCCGCACGTTATGCGGCCAAATAAGGTGCCACGTGGTTGTTGCGGCACATGGAATTCAGTCAGGTCGAACACAAATGTTAACGTGAGCGACCAAAGGTTGCGAACCCCAACAGCCCGCCCCACTGGCGCCTCCGCCTGGATGGCAGATCCTACATCTCCCGGTAATCCAGCAGCACCATCCCCACCGCCATCAGCGCCACCGGCCAGAGATATCCTGCGAACCGCCGCTCGCCTGCTTCCCTTGGCAGCCGCAGCTCCAGCCAGCGCGCCCATCCGGCGGTCGCGCCAAACAGCGCCAACGCCGAGTGGTTCATCAGCACCAGCACCTCGTCCTTGCCATCGGCCAGCGAGTGATTGTGCGTCAGCAGCAGCGCCGCGCCCACCGCGCACATCAGCGGAAACGCATACTGCGCCCACGCCGCTCGCAGCTTGCCCGCCTGCACCGCACACTCGAAGGCCGCAAAGGCCAGAATCAGCGCCGCCGCCGCGCGATGCTCAAGCACATCCGGCTCAAAAAAGCTGCCCCAGAACGGGCGCGGCCCCAGCGGCCAGTTCTCCGGATCGGCGCGCAGCAGAATGAATACCGCGAGGCCGGCGAAGCTCACCGGCCAGAAGCGCGCCCAGCGCATTCGCCGGAAGCGGCTCACCAGCGCCAGCGCCCCCGCAAGCAGCACCACCAACCCTGCCCAGTGATGGTTGTACTCCGACCACGCCATATCGTTCGCATCGCTCGCCGCTTCCGGCTGATACTGCGCGGCTTGCACCGCCACATCGATCGGCGTCGCCGTCGCCAGCGCCCCATACGGCGGACTCTTCAGCCGCGGCGTCTCCCATCGCATCCGCGCAACCATCTCGTGCAGCGTCAGCCGGTCCGTCGGCGTGTCCACCGCGGGCGCCTGCGAGGTCAACGCGGCAGCCGCCAGAATCGCGGTGAATCCCAGCGCAACCTCCACCTCCGCAAATCGCCGCAGCCGCGTCAGCAGCCGCACCGGCGCGCGCTCGATCTCACGCTGCACATACCAGTTCGCGGCGCCCAGCATCAGGATCAGCACCAGCAGGTATGCCTTCACCATCACCAGCACGCCGTAGGTCGTGCCATACAGTCCGGATGGTGATGCGACATAGAACCACGCCAGCCCAATCCCCGCGCCCACCAGCAAGGCCACCGACACCATCGCCATGCGCGAGAAACGCCCCACCACCCGCCGCGCCACAGCGGTGTCATCGGTGCGCTTCAGCGTCATCAGCAGAAACGGCATCGCGCCAATCCACGCGGCCGAACCGAGATGATGCAGAGCGGTAAACGCCGTCAACACCGCGCGATGATCCATCCGTGAGACCGCATGGCTCACCGCAACCGCCGCTCCCAGCAGCCCCGTCGCCGCCGCCAGCATCGCTGCCTGCACCCATGCACTTAGTTTTTTAGAGAATCGCGCCAGCACCAGCAGCACCAGCGCGCAGAATACCGAGCACGCCTGCGCCAGTGCCGCGCCGCCGCTCAGCGCCTGCTGTACCGTCATGCCGGAGTTGCCCCCGGGGCCGCCTCCGGAGCTTCCCCCAGAACTGCCCCCAGAGCTTCCTAAGACCAGCGCTGTCTCCACCGCAACCGCGGCAATCTCCGCCAGGATCATCGCCAGCGCCGTCCACTCCAGGCCGCGCCGGCACGCACGCAGCGCGCTCGTATCTGCGCCGCCGGGGCCGGCCACAGCCAGCAGAAAAAGCACGCCGCCCACCAGCAGCGCCTCCAGCGAAAGCGTCGCCGCATGCAGCAACATCGAGAGCAGATCGAAGTCGTTGAGCAGCCAGATCAAGCCGCGTGCCAGTCTTGGCGGATCTCTCGCCGTCTCATCCGCGTGTTGTCATGCGGCACGGAATCCACCCCTCGCGTTGACGTTAGCCAACGCGAAATTCCACTGCCCCGCGCGAGATATGTCCATCGCTCGCCTGCACCTGCCACTCCAGCTTATAAGCGCCCGCCGCCAGACCCTCCGCCTTCGCCACCAGCAGATTCGGCGCGGCATGCCCATCCACTGCCAGCGTATGCGCCTTGCCATCCGGTCCCACCAGGTGAAGCGAGGAGTGCAACGCATCGATGCGCGAGTTGTACGTGAGCGTGATATCCATGTCGCCCGCCTTCACCGTCGCGCCTTGCGCCGGCGACGACTTCACCAGCACCGCATGTGCAAACGCCGCATGTGGGAGCAGCAGGAGAAGTGCGATGGCAAGCGCCACGACACTCGCCCGCTGACGGAAGTGGTGGGCGCGATGCATAACTGTATTGTTGTTCATAACCTTGATCAAAGCACACCCGGCTCACTCAGGAAAGCGTGTGTGCCTCTTTGCCTTCGGCGTCGAGAGGAGATGAGTCACCGTATCTTCTATCGGCAGATGCCCGCCAGTCCTCAGACCGAAGCTGCCCGCTCCGAGTGTCCGCTCAACTCCGTCGCTCGCGCCTCTGCATACGCAGCCGCGCCGATCAACGCCGCGCGGCTCTCCAGGATCACGCGCACCGGTGTATTCACCAGCAGGTCGCTCAGCCGTCCCTTGTCCGTAAACGCCTTCATGAACGTGCCGTCCTC
>DASQRJ010000399.1:0-2712 GCA_035642955.1 Acidobacteriaceae bacterium | reverse complement strand
TGACGAACCAGGCGCGCATCGAAGGCATCGCCGGCGAGACCGACGCCGCTGGTCGCGAGCAATGCGGTGCGCTGTTCCTGGCTAAGAGCCTGGGGCCGCAGTCTCAAAAGCGAGAAGTCGCTGGTGCCGCCTCCGAAGTCGCCAATGAGCACGAGTTCTTCTTGAGTCAGAGTGGACGCGTAGTGATAGGCGGCGGCCACCGGCTCCAATTCGAAATCCACGTGAGTGAAGCCAGCTCTCAAGAATGAATCACGGAGACGATTGAGCGCGAAAGCATCGGCGTCGGCAGATTCGGCGCCGACAAAGTGCACGGGGCGACCGACAGTGGCAGTAGTAACCGGGCAGCCAAAATAAGCCTCCGCGTGTTTCCGCAAATCGCCAAGAATGCGAGCAACCAGATTCTCCAGCAGTTGCTGCCTGCCGAACACCTCTGTTCCCGTGAGCGTGCGACTGGAGAGGTACGACTTGAGCGACTGGATCAGTCGGCCCTTCGGTTCCGCTGCGAGGTAACGCTCGATACCCTCCGGACCGCTCCATGAGTGGAGTTGCGATCGTGTTCTGGTCTTCGTCTGTTCGAGGTAGAGAAGCGAGCGATACGCGGCCACGAGGCCGCCGGCGGCAGGGAACTGAACCAGTTCCACTCTCCCCTGGGCGTCCGCGTGCGCGATGGAGCTGTTCGTTGTTCCGAAGTCAATCCCGAACATGGTGTGTTGCAACTAGTTTTTCATGAGACGCGCCCGCGTGCTCGCTACTCCATCGGTGCGGCGATATAGGCTCCCCGTCGTGACTGAGCATCTACCGGAGTGGCGTAGAAGGCTGGCCGGCCGGCGATTGAGAATATAGCCGGGGTATCCTCGAAGAGATCAAAGGTAAGAACCTCTCCCGGGGTTAAGCCGCGGGCGATGCTCAGCGGAATGCGCACCGTCGGCAGCTGCAATGTTGCGAAATGCATTGTTCGCTGCAAACGCGTCAATAATCCGTTTCGCATTTCCGGCGATGTGTGCCGGGCGGTCTTCGGAGGCCCATCGAGCGAGCGGATCAAGATCTTCGCCGTTTCTGACGAAAATGTGAATGCGATACGACCACGCTGTGTACCGCAGATCAAATCGAAGGAAAGCGACAGGGTGCTATCGATCGTGGGCATGAGCCGATCGATGGAGCGAGCGGGGAGGGACGGATCGTTGCGAATCTCCAACTCGGGCTTAGAGAAGGCTGTGCTGAGGTCGCGGCAGATGAGATCGACAACGCTGCAGACGATCGAGCCTTCGATTTCGGTGGGTTCTCGCTCGAGTGACGTGCCGCCGGGGCCGCCGAGCAGAAGTTCGACGAAGAGATAGACCAGGGGGAGATCCATCTGCAACAGAGCCGGGTGAGCAGTGGGTCCGACTGCCAGGGTTGTCACGTAATGTGTTTCCGTCTCTGGCGAGTGGATGATTTCATAGAAGGGCGCACGTTCGACTCCCGCAAGACTGGCGGTGAAGGATACGCCAAGCCAACGGGTCATGTTGGCGTTGACCGCACGGGTGAAGAGCAGGCAGAGACTATGCAGAGTGAGTCGCTGCGCCTCGCTCAGCGCGGTGGGTGCAATAAGCCGTGCGCGCAGCGGGATGGGGGTATCGTCGGAAACGGCGTTCACGGGATCGCCTTTCGTTTGCATAGAGGCCTGACGTAGCCACACGATGTGCAATCACAATGCCAGAATCGCCAGCGTGTTCTTTGACGATTCTAATTACCTCCCGCATGGCCTGCCCGAGCCGAGCTGATCAGAAAGGATCAACGCATTGGAGTGGTGTCTCAGCTTGAGACACCACCGGCTGAAGTCTTTGCTTGATCTACCATTTCGATCAGCGTCTTCCGGATCTCCCCTGGCGTTCGGACCTCGTGTGGGTAGTTGATGCGAGTACCCTTCATCCCGTCCGCGGTCCTTAGCCGTAGGTAGAAGCCCAGGCGATCCACGGAGGTCATCGATGCTTCCATCGCTTCGAGCCCTGCATAGCTTCGCGCGATCAGGATCATGGCGTCAGCGTGGTCTGCGTTCATGTGTTCGAGGATGCCGGGAGCTGCTGCGGCAAGCGGGTCCGGAGATGCCTCTTCATAGTCGCGCGCTGCAACCCAGCCCATCACTCCGAAGCCACCGACGTAGTAGATGTCGAGCGGCTCCAGCCGGAAGAACCCGAAGTCTGCGAAGTCAACCCAGGACCGGCTGTTTTCATGCGTCGTGAGGTAGAACTCGCGCGCAGAACCAACCTCGCTCTCAGGCACCGGTTCCGTTCGACCTACCAGGGTGGCGCGCGCAGCACCGAGAGGATCGCCGTCCGTCAGAGTCTGCGCGACGAAGAGGCTGGCCCGCGGGTCGGCCCTTAAATTCTGGGTATGCATCGCCATGTTGCTGATCAAAAGGAGAGGCCGGCCTTGAGGGTCCAGCGCATAAGGCATCAGTGAGCCGAAGGGAAAACCGGCATGCTTGCGGGAAAGCGTGGATAGCGTCGCGACCGCAGTCCGTGAGACGAGGGTTCGGACACGCTCCGCATGACTTGGTTCAGGCAGTTGCGGAATCGCTGGCCCAGTGTAGGCGTGTTGGCGAGTCATAAGGGTCTCATTGGATGACATACGGTCCTCAATTCTCTATACGTCCATCGTCGCAGGGATACGCGATACTTTCCAATCGAGGGCAGCACTCGCCTCAATCATTTTTATAGGGGAACTTACACG
>DASQRJ010000398.1:0-2728 GCA_035642955.1 Acidobacteriaceae bacterium | reverse complement strand
CCTGCGCTTGATGGAGCAAGTGGGAAGCGATGGGGCGGCAACCAACGGCGATCGGCAGGCTGCCGGCGGTGGCGTGGTGGGCGATGTGGGCGAGAGCGGCGAAGCCGTGCTGCTGCAGGCAGACGATGCGGCACTCGTTGCCCGGAACAGCTCGGCTGAAGGAGCGCCGGCGGCATCGCTGATGGCCGCGCCACTACTCGATGGCGAGAGCTTGGTCGGCGTTCTGGAGGTGATCGGTTCCGGCGACGATCCAGCATTTACCGACGAAGACCTGTTCATGCTGACCCAGGTGGCGGGATCGGCTGCCCAAGCGCTGCACAACTCTTCGCTGTTGCAGGCGGAGCGGAAGATCGAGATTCTGCAGACGCTGGTGAGCGTAGGCCGGGAGATCGGCTCGACGCTCAATCAGGAACGGGTGTTGCAGGCGATTGTGAATCAGCCACAGCTGGTGATCCTGTACGATCGCGCGGCGATCGCGCTCGAGCAGCGCAATCGGCTGACCATCCAGGCAGTCTCCGGGGTCACGAAGGTGGACACCTCAGAGCCCTCGATCGAGAAGCTCCAGGACGTGCTGCGCTGGGCGGCGGGCCTTGATGCCGAGATCCATGTATCGATGCGCGATGACGAGATCAGCGATGAACGGCCGGAGACGCGGGAGAAATTCCGCAGGTACTTCGAAGCGACCGGCTCGCGCGGATTCTATGCCACGCCGCTGGCGGACGACGAGGGGCGGCTGGGGATGCTCTCCTTCGAGAGCACGGATCCGGATTTCCTGACGGACCTGCATATCGAGGTCATCAAGATTCTGACCAGCCAGGCCACGCTCGCGTTGCGCAATGCCTCGCTCTACAAGGAAGTCCCCTTCATCGGGATACTGGAGCCGATTTTTGAGAAGAAGCGGCGCTTTATGGCAATCGACAAGCAGCGCCGAACGCTGTGGATGGTGGGGATTGCGTCGCTGGTGCTGTTCCTGGCGACAGTGCCGATTCCGCTGAGAGTCTCAGGCAATGCATCGGTGGCGGCCGGGCAAACGCAATCTGTGCGTGCGGAAGAGGATGGCGTGGTCCAGCGCGTGCTGGTGCAGGAGGGCCAGAAGGTTGAGCCGGGGACGCCCCTGCTGCAGATGGCCGATTGGAGCGAGCGCGCCAGTCTCGCCGGCGCCCAGGCCCGTTACAACACTGCCATGGCACAGATGGCGCAGGATCTGGTGAGTAACGACCCAACCGCGGCCGGACGGCGCCAGTTGGAAGCGGACTATCTGCGCGGCGAAGTGAGCCGCAGTACGGAGCAACTGTCGCGGACGACAGTGCGCTCGGAGATCGAGGGTATCGTGGCCACACCGCACGTCGAGGACTTGGCGGGACGGAAGGTGACGGCCGGCGACCCGATGATCGACCTGATTCGCACCGCGCAAAGTACCGTCGACGTGGAGGTGCCTGCGTCAGACGTGAGTTTGGTGCGCGCGGGCAATCCGGCCAGCATCAAGCTGGAATCGTTTCCGTCGCAAACCTTCCACGGGAAGGTGAGCGTGGTGAGCCCATCGGGACAGGTAGTGGGCGACAACCGCGTCTTCTTTGCCAGGATCGCGGTTGCGAATCCGGAGGGGAGCCTACGGCCGGGAATGCAGGGGTTCGGGAAGGTTCGAACCGGTCTGCGGCCGCTTGGCTACGTACTGTTTCGCGATCCCACCGTATGGATATGGGAGAAACTGTGGGGCTGGTTCGGATGGTAGACAAAGACCTGAAAGGAATTTTCGTCGGGGTGCTGGCCGGCCTCACCATCATGGCGGCTGCTGGATGTTCTGGCGGCAGCGCACCCCGCAGCGCCGCGATGGTCGCTGGGGCCTCCTCGCCCGCACCCGCCGCCCGGCAGCATGAGAAGGTGCAGCCGGCGGCGCAGCAGCAGGCGTACCTGATCGTCACTGGACCGGTGATCGTGGAGCAACAACTAAACGTCGTGGCGTTGCGCAACGGCGTCCTCACAACTCTCAACGCGGATGTGGACACGACGGTCAGAAGTGGACAACTGCTGGCTCAGCTCGATGATCGACAGCTCGCGGCAGACCGGAGCGCTGCCGAATTTAAGGTGCAAAGCCTCGCTGCGGATCTGAAGAACTGGGAGTCAGAGGTCGACGTGCGCCAGACCGATCTGAAGCGCGCCGAGGAGATGCGGACGGACGGCATCAACACCCAGGAAACGCTGGACCACACGCGCTACGACCTGAGCGCGACGAAGTTTGAGGTGCAGCGGCAGCGCGGGGAGATGCAAAGCGCTCAGGCCGCAGTGAACTCGCTCGATCTGGAGCTGGAGAAGACGAAGATCGCCGCGCCCTTCGATGGCGTGGTCTCGCAACGATATGTGCGGCAGGGCGAGTACGTACACGTCGGCGATCGCCTGTTTCAGGTAACCGGCAATTCGCCGCTGGAGATCCGTTTCACGCTGTCCGCCCGCGACGGGGCGGCGTTGCAGCGCGGCGACGAGGTGAGCGTTTCTCCAACGCCTGATTTTCGGGTTGCCGCGACCGCCTCGGTCACGCATATCAGCCCGGTGGTCGATCCGGGAAGCGGAACGATGGAAGTCACTGCCGTACTGCGCCGCAAACTGCCCGGGCTTCTGCCGGGAATTGTGGCCTCGGTGCGCGTGCCCCGCAAACCATGAACCTTGCAGAGGCGCTGAATGCCGCTTTGCCGGAGCTTCCCGCGCGCCGGGCGCGCGTCGGTTATCCGCG
>DASQRJ010000397.1:0-2123 GCA_035642955.1 Acidobacteriaceae bacterium | reverse complement strand
GTGGGTCCGCCCTTGTAATAGCTTGAGTTGATCTCAAACTCCGGCCAGACAAGGCGCGCCAGTCCGGTCTTGCCCAGCCGATATTGAATCACGTTGTTCCAGGCGATCGTATGCCCCAGGCCGGCAGCGTTGGTGATGGGCAACGAACCGCCCGCGGTCGAGGTGAAGGCGAACTGACCAAAGCCTTTGCCCAGCGCTAGCGTCGGCGTGACCACCGCGCAGCAACTGCCGTTGCCGTTTTTGCCGGTCGGAACAGAGGCGGCAAAGAAGACAGTGACGATTGCATTGCCGTGCTCCTCGTTGCGCGCGAAGATGCGGTACTTGGAATTGAAGGAGAGATCGCCGAAACCATCCTGTTCGCCATTGCTGCGGTTGAAGAAAGGCGGGACATTGATGAGGATCTCAATGTTCTTTTGGGGGATGAACTCCAGCCCTCTGCCGCTGCCGTAATTCCATACGGCAAACCCCCGCGGGTTGTACTGGTGGACGAAGTCGGTGCGGAACTCCTGCTCCAGTCGCGGCGTCACCGTCGCGAGGGGCGTGATCCAGTGCGGCTGCTCGTTCTGAGTCGCCGTCACCCGCGCCTGATAGCGCTGGATGAAGTTTTGCGGGAGCTGGGGCGGAGCAGGCTGCGGGGCGGAGGTACTGGATTGCGCGAAAGCTGTCAGGCAAACCAGCGAAAGGGAGAGAGTGGACAGAATGCCGCGGCGGCGGCTCAGGAATCGATCTCGAATCGGCCTCATTATACGGTTATATATGAACCGTAACGATTTACTAAGGCGGGTTGCCGAAGATGAGCGATGAGACCGACACGAGGCCGCGAATCGTCACCTTCGCAGCCTCGATGCCCAAGCCGGACGCTCTACCCCGATACCGAAAATGCTCTAAGCGTTGATGGCCATTCCCTCCACCGCTCCGAAGCCGTCCAGCATCGACTCGGAGAGCGTCGGGTGTGCGTGGATGGTGAACATCATCTCGTCGATGGTGGCCTCCAGCTCCATTGCGGTTACCGCCTCGGCAATCAGCTCGGTCGCCTGCGGCCCGATGATGTGGACGCCCAGTATTTCGCCGTACTTGGCGTCTGCCACCACCTTCACGAAGCCCTCGTGCTGGCCCACGATCGAGGCCTTCGAGTTGCCGGCGAACGGGAACTTGCCCACCTTTACGGTCAGGCCTTTCTCCTTGGCCTGGGCCTCGGTCAAGCCCACGCTGCCGATCTGCGGCTCGCAGTAGGTGCAGGCCGGAATACGCTCGCGCCTCACCGGCCGCGCCGGCTTGCCGGCGATCCTGGTCACCGCCACGATACCGGCCATCGCACCCACGTGCGCCAGTTGCGGCAGCCCGGCTACGATGTCGCCGATGGCATAGATCCCCGGCTCCGCCGTCTCCATCCACTCGTTCACGTGCACAAACCCGCGCTCGAGCTTGGCCTTCGTTTTGTCGAGCCCGACGCTCTCCGTGCGCGGCGCGCGACCGACCGCCACCAGCACCTTCTCCGCCTCCTTCACCTGCGGCTTGCCGTCCGCCGCGGTGAAGCTCACCTTCACGCCGTCCTTGGTGCGCTCTACCTTGTCCACCTTGGCGCCCACATGCGACTCGATGCCCCGCTTGCGGAAGACCCGCGCCAGCTCCTTGCTCACATCCTCGTCCTCGTTCGGCACCATGCGCGGCAGATACTCAACGATGGTCACGTCCGAGCCAAAGCTCTTGAAGATGGACCCGAACTCCACACCCACCGCGCCCGCGCCGATGACCACCAGCGACTTCGGGATGCGGTCCATGCTGAGGATCTCGATGTTGGTCAGGATGCGGTCATCTGGCTTCAGTCCGGGCAGCATCTTGGCATCGGAGCCGGTCGCCACCAGGACATTCTTCGCCTGCACCTGCGTCGTTTTGCCGTCCGCGCCCTGCACCGAGACGCTGTGCACACCGCCCTTGGCGCCGCCGGTCACACTTCCCGTGCCGGATATCACGGTGACCTTGTTCTTCCGCATCAGGAAGTCCAGGCCCTTCACATGCTTGGTGATGATCTGGTTCTTGCGATCCAGGATCGCCTTCCAGTTCAGCGTCACCTCGCCCACGCCCTCGATGCCGTACTCCTTGGCGTTCTTCAGGTGGTCGTA
>DASQRJ010000396.1:0-2442 GCA_035642955.1 Acidobacteriaceae bacterium | reverse complement strand
GACGAGGCAACGCCCGATGGCTGACAACGCGCCGATTCTCACGCTTGATGTAGAACGTACGGGCACCGCTGTCGTGGTGCGGTGCCACGGCAGACTGGTGGCGGATACCGGCGATGTTCTCTACAACAAGGTCAAGCAACTGCTGCCGGATGCCGAGCGCATCGTGCTGGACCTGACCGACCTTACGCGGATGGACAGCATGGGGCTGGGCACGCTGGTGCGGCTGTACGTCTCTGCACGTTCCGCGGGTTGCAGCCTGGAGCTGATGAACCTAGGCAAACAGGTTCGGATGCTACTGGGAACGGCCCATCTGCTGACGGCGTTCAAGATCATCGGCGAACACGGCATCAAGATAAGTTGATTGCTTTTCACCCAGGGCGATTGGTTCTACTGAAAACTCGTCTTAGAGAGACGACGATGCCTGGGGCGATTTTGCCGCGGGACCGGCGTGCGATGGCTCTACATACTTGATAAGCAGGACCTCGTTGCCGATTTCGCTGTAGATCAGCTCGTCGACGATGCCGCTGACCAGCAGCAAGCCGTATCCGCCGGCACGCATTCCATCTTCTTCACGCTGCGCGATGTGGGCGAGAGGATCGTCCGAGGGCTCTGTGCCTGCCGCATGGCTGAGCGATTCGCGGCGAAAGCCCGCGCCGGGGTCGCGCACGTAAAAGACCAGCGCCCTGCCGGTGCGAACCGCGGTGACCTCGACCACCTGCTCCGGATTGAAGGCTGCGCCATGCTCCATGGCGTTCAGCAGGATCTCGCGCAAGGCCAGCAGGATTTCGTGGCGTATATCCTCCGGCAATTGCGCGTTCAACTCCTTGGCGAAGGTCATGAGGCGCTCGGCGGTGAGCAGCCGGCAGTTGACGCGAACAGAGACCCAGCCGGGCTTGGCGGAGAGAACCTGTATGTCTTCCCGCCATTGGCTGTCGGAGGCTGCCGCGCGGGCCAGATTTGCAATCTCGCCGGTATCGAATGGCGGCGTGAAGCAGGCGAAGACGCGAGCGCGGAGTGCGGCGATGACCTCGTCCGGAGTGCTGTGCGAGGCCAGCACGATGCACTTCACTCCGGGCCGGATGGTGCGCATCTCCTCGAGCAAGGCCAGATCTTCATCCACGGCGCTGTCGGGGTTGGTAATGACGACGCCGAAGGAGCGCATGCGCAGTCGCTGGAGAGCGTCGGCGTGGCCGACGGCGTACTCCATGGGAAAATCCGCGGCGGTGAGGGCGTCGCCGATCTCACGGCTTACCTGGGCGTGACTTCCGATCAGCAAGACCCTGCTCATCTTGGGCTCCGGGACAACCGCCTGATGGGATTTTAGAAGATTACCGAAGACCCCGAACGGACTCGCTGGAAGGGCAGCCATGCGATCCTACCCCGCATTTTGACAGGTTTTGACCGCTCGGACTGTGTACGTCCAGCAACCCTGGGGCCGGGCCGCTGTATACGGCGGATGACACCAGCGCACAATGCGGCTTGCAACCGAATGATTTCAAAGAAATAAGCCGAGACGAGAAATGGCTCTCCGCTTGCAGGAAGAGGCACAGCGAAGCGTCGGCGCAAGGCTCGATCTGCGCACTTAAGTCAGGGAAATTTCTTTTCGCCGTCGATGTTTGATCTGGCGGACTCTGCGGTGTCTATCGATCGGTCTGCACCGGATGCGGGATATGGCCAGGAGACTTCTATGTTCGCTCGTCGTTGTGTTCGGGGGCTATTGCTCCTCTGCCTTGGTTCCTCAGTTGTGGGCTGCTCCAACCCGTCGGGGCTGGACTCCATTCAGGTGACGCCGGCGAGCCAGTCTCTGACGGTAGGCCAAACTGCGCAATTGACCGCGGTCGGGACATACGGCAATGCGAGCCACCCTTCGACACAGAACATCACGACCGCGGTGACCTGGTCTTCGAACACTCCTGCGGTGGCAACGGTCAGTGATTCCGGCCTGGTAACGGGTGTGGCTGCGGGCACAACAATCATCACGGCTGACTCAGAAGCGTTCAATGGTCCTGTCAGTTCCAGCTCACAACTCACAGTGACAAGCGCAGGCGGAGGCCCGGCTGGGGGTGGGGGCAGCGGGGGCAGCGGGGGTACTGGCGGAAGCGGGGGAAACATCCTTTCGCTCACTATCATTCCGAGCGGGATTGTCTTTGGCACTTTGGGGGACAGCGGGCAGTTCCTGGCGATTGGAACGTTCTCGACCGCACCAACCGTGAGGGATGTGACCAATTCGGTCACCTGGATTACTTCCGAGCCGAACGTATTCCCGATCACCAACTACGGCAACGGGGCGCCGGGCGGCGGCACGGAAAACGGCGGGGTTGTCAGCGATTACGAAGCTAGCGTAGGCCCGGTAGGCGCCGTCATCACCGCGGAAGCAACCGACAGCAATGGGTCGATAGCCACCGCAACCGCAAATGTCGGCTGCCCCTATGTTCTGCCGAA
>DASQRJ010000395.1:0-8440 GCA_035642955.1 Acidobacteriaceae bacterium | reverse complement strand
TTCGCAGGCGCCTGCATTGCTTGCGACACTGACTATATATAACGAAGGCTTGAATACCACCGATTGGGAAGTGACCGCTTCCTCCGCTAGCGGCACGCCAAATGTGCTCGATTGCGGCCCCGGTTCCAAGGCTGGGTCCGTCTGCTCGGCGACTTACCCATTCTTCGACCCGGCAGGTAATGCAACCACAGTCATCTTGAAGGCCACCGGGGGGGCTTTCGGCGGATGGTCTTACAACTGCGTGCCAAGCGATGCGAACGGCAATCCGCTCCCGTCCAACCAATTCAATGCAGCCGGACCAAACTATTGCACGTTTACGTTCGACCCGGCGCCTCCAATTTTCAATACCAACGTTACTGTCGGAGCTATCTTCAACTAGAGAACAGCCGCAGTTACAGAGATGAAAAGCCCGGCTTTGCGGCCGGGCTTTTCCATGTGAGCGTTGCTGGTTAACGGCGCGGGCACCTTGGCCGTCGGCCACGGTGTTCAGGACATTCGACGAGGCTGTTAATTGCCGGCTGTAGCAATTGCCGCGGGGAGCCCTTGTAGCGATCGACCGTGCGGCTGAACGGTCGCAGATGAACGTATGGTTACAGCGACATGGTGGCGCGGAATTGATTGGCTCGCTCGAACTCCTGCCGCAGTCCCGGGGTTCGCAGATTCTCGCGCAGGTGCGCGAGGCGCTGCTCCAGAGCATGCAGGGCGCGTTCGACGTGCTCGGTATTGCTGAGGGCCACATCCCGCCACATGGAGTAGGGGCTGGAGCCCAGCCGCGTGGTCTCGCGCAATGCGCGGCCGCCGATGGCCCGCATCTCCGCGTCTCCGCCAAACTCATCTTCGAGCAGAGCGCTGAATGCCGTGGAGAGAAACTGCGGCAGATGACTGACCCAGGCCAGCAGCTCGTCATGACGTGCGGAATCCATATCCAGCGTGCGGCAGCCGAAGCCTTCGACAAGCGCGCGAAACTCGGCGGCCGCTGCCGCTGCCTTTGGCTCGGGCGCGAATGCATCGTCCGGCGTAAACAACCAGACCGCACCGCGAAAGAGCTGCGCTTCTGCATTCCCGGCGCCGCTTACCTCTTTGCCGGCCATGGGATGGCCGGGCAGAAAGGCCGCACGTCCGGGCTGGTTGTAATGCTGCGCAGCGGCTTCGGTGATCCGCTGCTTGGTGCTGCCGACATCGGTGAGGAGCTGATGCGGACCAAGCACGCCGGCGAGCTGGCCCATCCAGTCGAGGATGGCGAGGACCGGAGCGGCCAGCACGATTGCGTCCGCCTCCTGCGCGGCAGCCAGCGGATCCTGAGCCGCCGCGGTGAAGGCACCGAGGCGCAGCGCCGTTTCCAGAGCCGCGGGATCCCGGTCCCAGCCGATGACCTCGCCGGCAAATCCGTGCGTGCGCAAAGCCAACCCGGTCGAGGCGCCCAACAGTCCGGTGCCCACGATCAAAATACGTTCCATCATCGTGGGCATAGATTACGCTGCCAGCAGGGCACACATGTCATGGCCACGCAGTGGCGTGCGTGTTAGATGAACAGAAGTTCCCTGGGAGAAGGTGAAGCCTGTGGCGACAGAGTCGGGAACTCCGGTGGCCGCGAACTGGTGGAAACGGAAGAACATTCACAACCGCGCGATCGGCGCTTTCAAAACGAGTCTGGCTGCGGTGCTTTGCGTGTGGCTGGGAGATCGCTTCGGGCTGGCGCATAGCTACTGGGCAGCAATTTCCGCCATCGTGGTGATGGGATCGGACACCCCGGTCAGCATCGCGTCCTGCCGGGATCGCTTGATCGGCACCGCTATCGGCGCTTTGCTGGGCTGGGGCACGTCGTACCTGTGGCATGGCCACTATCTGTTCTATGGGCTTGCGATCCTGGTCTGCCTGCTGGCTTGCAGCACTCTGGATTTCGAGAAGGCCGGACGTCTTGCGGCCGTGGCGTTGACCATCATCGTCCTCATCCACATTGATGGAGGCCCGGGGCAGGCCGCGCTGGCCAGATTTCTGGAGGTCGCGCTGGGCATCGTTGTCGCGCTGGCAGTCACGCTGCTGGTGTTTCCGCAGCGTCCCGCGGAGTATGCAAAGAGCGCTTCGCCTGCCGGTTAGCCATCACCGTGTTTGACGAAAAGACTCTGGGGAGGAAGATGCATCGGCATAAGTTCTGTCTTCGACGATCTCTCATGGTTGCGTTCTTTGCCGGCGTGTTCTTTGCCGGCGTGTTTGGGCTGAGCGCGATGGTGGCGACGGCGCAGTCGCGCCCGACGCCGCCGACTCGCGATCCGCATACGGCCGGCTACGTGAAGGCCACGGAGCTGCCCGATGGCTTGAATGCTCCAGTGGATAAGGATGCCCACTTCATAGTGGGACCGACGCATACGCCGGCGCCGGAGATGACTCCGCAGGCGGGCGTGCCGCAGGGAACGATCGTGGAGTTCACCATGAGCTCCACGGAGAGCAAGCTGTATCCCGGCATTGCGCGGGATGCGCATACGTTCGGCACCGCCGATCCGAAGAATCCGGCGAAGCTGATAGTGACGACGAGCCATCCAGCGCCTTACACGCGGCGCGTAGCTGTTTACGTACCAAAGCAATACGTAACCGGAACAGTGGCTCCATTCATTGTGGGCATGGATGGACCGGACCGAGAGCTCTTTACCGCTCTGGACAACCTGATTGCCGAGCATCGGGTGCCGGCGATGATCGCGATCTCGATCGGCAATGGCGGAGGCGACGCGCAGGGCAGCGAACGCGGGCTGGAGTATGACACGATGTCCGGCCGCTATGCGGAGTTCGTGGAGACGGAAGTATTGCCGCTGGTGGAGATGAAGGCGCACGTGCGATTGACGAAGGACGCGGATGGCCGCGCGGCGATGGGCGGCAGCTCCGGCGGGGCATGTGCGCTGATCATGGCGTGGTATCACCCGGAGCTGTACCATCGCGTGCTTACCTACTCCGGGACGTATGTGAACCAGCAGTGGCCATGGGACGAGCGGACTCCGCATGGCGCCTGGGAGTTTCATGAGCACCTGATTCCGGAGAGTCCAGCGAAGCCGCTGCGCATCTGGATGGAGGTGGGCGACCGGGACCTACTGAATCCGAATGTGATGCGCGACGGCATGCACGATTGGGTGCTGGCCAATGAAGAGATGGCCAAGGTGCTGGCGGCGAAGGGTTACCACTACCAATTCGTGTTTGCGCGCAATGCCGGGCATGTAGACCATGCAGTGAAAGAGCAGACGCTGCCGGAGGCGCTGGAGTATCTATGGCATGGGTATGCGGCTTCCGCGGCGAACCGTTGACATGCGGAGAACGACCGACGCTTCAGCGTGGATGGCCTGCCGCTTCGACGGCCACGACGGCGTCGTCCTGGGCGAGCCGCGATGCTTCCACATAAGCGGGAAAGAAGATCGAGAACACCGTCCGTATCTTCGCCGACTCATTCGGCCGATGGATGGTCCGGCTCTTGACGCGAATGCGGCCGGAGAGTTTGTGGACGAGTTCAGCGGTGACCCAGAGTCCGAGTCCGGTGCCGGTCTCTCCTTTGGTAGTGACGAAGGGCTCGAAGATGCGACCGAGCAGCTCCCTTGGGATTCCGCTTCCATTGTCCGCGATGGAGATGCGAATGCCAGGGATGGCACGATTCACCGGATCGTTTGCGTTGCCTGCACGCAGCAGCAAGCAGCCACCGCGACGCATGGCGTCGACCGCGTTGATGATGAGATTTGAAAAGATCTGCCGGAATTCCCCGGGCGCACCCATGACGGGGAGCGTGTCGTCGAATTCACGCTGCACATGGACGCCGGCGGAAGCGATTCTTGGGTGATAGAGCGTGAGAACTGAGTCGAGAACCGCAACCACGTTGACGGGACCGGGACGCGACGGCTCACGATAGAAGTGCAAGGTCTGCTTGGTGATCTCGGTAACGCGGGCGAGCTCCTGCTCTGCCTGTTTCAGGTAGCTGCCGTAGCTGGCGGGATCGGCCGTTCTCATCAGGAAGAGAAGGTTGGTGACAGACTCCAGCGGGTTGTTGATCTCATGCGCGATGCTGGCCGCGAGGCGTCCGGCGACAGCGAGTTTTTCCGATTTGCGCAAGGCTTCCTGCGCCTGTCTGTATTGCTGCAACTGATCCCGCATCGCATATTGACGGTTGCGGGAGCGCAGCGCGTTTTCGACCGTGCTGATCAACGTTTCCGGACGAGACGGCCTTTCGAGCAGGAAGAGATTTCCGAGCGGCTCGCGCATGGCGCGCCGACGCTGGCTGCGGACGGTGACCTCTCCGGCAACGGTGAGGAGTATGAGCGGGAAGTTGGACCAGGGTGGCTGGTCGCGCAGCGTTGCGGACAGTTCCGCAACGCGATCCGCATCGAGCGCCTCCTCCGCAATGATGCCGGCGCCGGCTCCTGCCCGTATGGCAGCGCAGGCGTCACCGATCGAGGGGCAGATCTCGCAGAGGTAGCCAGCCTTTCGCAACAGGTCGGCGAGGAGAGCGGCATCACGTCCGGTAGGCGCAACGACAATCACTCTCCGATGTATCGTGTCATTTGTCGGAGCTTGCACTCTCGGTCACACCCATTTGTTCGATATACTTCGGGGTTCCTGTCAATACACCCTCGAACCGGCGCAAGGCTTCGCCCACGTTGACGCCGTTTTTATTGAAGCTGAGCTCACGAATAGTGCGCTCGTGACCGCCGGTCCGCTTTTTCACAACGGAGATGGCCTGCTTTACCTCTCCGCGCACTTCATAGTAGCGGAAGAGGAGCACGGCATCCGCCAGGTAGCTGACGTCGACAGGCGTACTCATGCTGGCTCCGACAAACCCATACTGCGAGAGAGTCATGATGGCGACGATTCCCTGCTGACCGAGATAGGCCAGCAGGTCATGAAGCTGCAGAGTCAGCGCATGCTCATTAGGCATGGAACTCAGAAAGCCATTCAAGCTATCGATCACGATGATTTTCGCATCCTTTTGACTGACAGCATCACGGACACGGGTAACGAATTCGCCAGGCGAGAGCTCGGCAGGATCGATCTGCTGAATTTCAATGGCGCCCGATTTCAAGTACGAGGTGAAATCCATGCCGAGCCCCCTGGAGCGCTCTATGAGCGTTGCCAGGGACTCATCGAATGTAAAGAGCGCGGTACGATCTCCCCGCTTCGCGGCGGCCAGTGCATATTGCATGGCGACGGTCGATTTGCCGGAGCCTGCCGGACCGATCATCAGCGTGCTGGTCCCGGTATGGAGCCCACCCCCAAGGAGTGCATCCAGCTCGTTGACACCGCTGGAGACGTAGTTGCGGACGAAGCCGGGCTTATGTTCCGCGGCGATAAGCCGGGGATAGACGACGACCTGGCCGGTTTCGATACTGTAGTCATGAAAGCCCTCGCGAAATTTTGAGCCACGCAACTTGCGGATTTCCAGCCGCCTGCGCTTGATGCCGAAGTCGCGGTTCAGACTCTGCATCATCAGAACGCCGTGCGCGATGCTCTGAAGCTGAAGATCATCGCCCTCGGCAGTGCGGTCATCGAGCAGGAGTACGGTGCATCCTCTTCCCGCGAAGTAGCGCTTGAGCGCCAAGATCTGGCGACGATAACGCAGAGGCTCCCGGGCCAACATGCGCAGCTCCGAGAGGGAGTCGAAGACCACGCGCTTCGGATAGAGCGAGTCCACCTGCTTCAACACCGAAGCGATGGTGTCAGAGAGCTCGACATCGGAGGGATGGAAGATGGTGTACTGCGCCTCGGGATCGATCTCGTCCTGGAGCGGCGCCATTTCATAGATCGGCAGTTGAGCGAGCGACCATCCGTGCGATCCAGCTACGATCTCCAGTTCCTGCTTGGATTCCGACAGGGTGACATACAAACCCTGCTCGCCCTGGCGAATGCCCTCCAGTAAAAATTGCAGCGCGACGGTAGTCTTGCCAGTACCTGGATCGCCTTCGATGAGATACAGGTGACCCGGTGGCAGACCTCCATTGAGAACATCATCGAGACCCGGTATCCCGGTAGAAACTCGCCCCTGGACCCGCGGGTTCTCGTGCGACGGAACCTTACTCATGATCTATCCTTTGATAGCTTTTTCTCGAGGCTGTTTGTATGCATTTCGCCGTTTTCCCGCACTCGTGATCGTCCGGCGCTGCCGCCCCAGCAGAGGCGCCATGCATGTCAGATTCGATGCAAAAATCCATGGCCCAAGGGCCTGGAGAGCAAGCGGAATTAGGATGCCCGAGGGCAGACGAAGGCTGCCCGGACGGCGTTGGGCGCCGAGATATAACGCGCGGGAATCATTGGATGGAGCTCGGTGTATTGCTCGATGACCTGGAGGGCGGCTTTGCCCGCCTCGCGCGCCTCTTCCATGCGGCCGCGGTCTCCATGGGGAGGAGTTTGAGGGCGACATCGCGACCCAGGCTCAGATCTTCGGCACGATAGAGCGCGCCCGTGCCGCCTTCGCCCAGCTTGGCGTGGATGCGATAGTGCGAGATGGTCTGGCCAATCAATTTATTGTTTTCTGCCGGCAGCGTTGGCGGGAAATGGGATCTTCATGGAAGCAGGCATTGGCAAGGATAGAATGGCCGCGGTGAGGTCGCCGATAAAACTTGCGCTGGTGGTGACGCTACTGATTGAGGCGCTCAACCTCAGGTTTTGTGGTTTCCCGGTGGATGCCGGGCTGCCCGCGAAGATACCCTGGTATACCAGGCTGCTGGCCGACCAGTGGTTGTTGCTGCATCTGCCGGGCGTGGTTTCGCTGGGCCTGCTGAAGCGCCTGGGGCTTGAACGATGCGACTCGTTCGTATTGTTTGTGAGTGGCTATGTGGAAACGGCAGCGCTGCTGATCGTGTGCATTGTGATCTGGCAGTGGCTTCGCGAGATGTCGACGAGGCACTCGGCGAGTCCCGGCCCCGTCCGCCATTCTTCACGACTGAGTTGAGCTTTCCACGCATGGAGGTGTCCACACTATGTGCCGCAATATCAAGATGCTCTTCAACTTCGAGCCTCCGGTCACGGACCAGGAGATTCGAGCAGCGTCCCTGCAGTATGTGAGGAAGATCAGCGGATTCAACAAGCCGTCCAAGGCGAACGAGGCGGCCTTTGAGACAGCCATCGAGGAAGTGGTCAGCGCGTCGACGCGGCTGCTGCGATCGCTTGAAACGAATGCGCCGCCGCGGAGTCGGGAAGAGGAGGCGGCAAAAGCGAAGGCTCGCGGCGCCGCCCGGTTTGGTGTGTGAGTCGAAGTGAGGATGCCGGGATGGAGATCGCGCTTATGCCGCGCTGTTCCAGTCGCGGAGATGGTCTTCCGCTTCCCGGTTCCAAGGAATTACCGCGAGCTCTTCTGCAGCAGATGATGCAGGACCTGCTGACGTGTGCGAGACGCCAGCAGGAGCCGGAGCGAGACTCTGCTTCCGCGTGATGAGCGGAAAGTACAGCAATGCTGCAAAAGGACCGCATATCAGTAAGAACACGCAGAGTCCCATAGAAGACTGCCTCCCAGTGTGATTCTGTTGTACGACACGCACTGCAGCGATGCACAGATCACGGCTAATGGAAAACCGCGGTTACGGTCACCACCCAGATGATTACGGTAGCTGTAGGGCGCGCCGCTTCCGTTCTGTTCCGGGAGGATTCGACCGAATTGGGCTGAATCGCCGCATCATTAGTGCCGATTTGGATTCCACGGCACCCATCCTAGAAGACTCTCTTGGGATGCCGTCGTATGTCCTTCTCGACGGCGTTCCATTTCTTTCTCATCTCGCGTGCGCGGTGGGTGTCGGTTTGCATTTCCAGGTAGTTCAGCTCGCGTTGCAGCTTGCGATAACTCTGCAGACGATCCGGATCGAGCGCGGCGTCGCGAACGGCGCAGCCGGGTTCTTCATGGTGCGAGCAATCGCGAAATCTGCATTGCTGCGCCAGTTCGGCGATATCGGCGAAGGCGTTGTCGATGCGTTCGGTATCTGCCCACAGTTGCAGTTCGCGGAGCCCCGGCAGATCCATCAGGAGCCAGTTGCCGGGCATGCGGATGAGTTCGCGATGGGTGGTGGTGTGGCGGCCCCTGCTGTCGGACTCGCGTACGCCGGTGGTCCGTTGCCGGGTTTCGCCGAGCAGCACATTCACGATGGTCGACTTCCCTGCACCGGAAGATCCGATGAGGGCGGCGGTCTGTCCGGGTTCGGCGTTGTGGGCAATCGCTTCCAGGCCCCGTCGTTCGAGAGCGCTGAGAGCAAATACCGGGACGCCCGGCGCATGGCGTTCCGTCAGGCGAACGATGTCTGCGAGATCGTCATCGGCAAGATCATCTCGCTCTGCGAGATGGGCACGGAGATCGGCCTTGTTCAGCAGGATGATGGGATGCGCGCCGCTCTCGTGCGCGAGAACCAGGTAGCGCTCCAGACGGCGCGGGTTGTAATCGCGATCGAGTCCGCTGACGATGAAGAGCAGGTCCATGTTGGCGGCAAGA
>DASQRJ010000394.1:0-2604 GCA_035642955.1 Acidobacteriaceae bacterium | reverse complement strand
CGCGAAACTCCGGCCGCACGTACAGCCGTTTGATCTCGCCCGCCTGCTCCCGCGTGCGCAGCGGCCGCAGCGCAATGCAGCCCACCACCTGCCCGCCGCTCTGCGCCAGCCAGAATCCGGAGCCGGCGCCGAAGTAATCCTCGCGGAAGCTCCCCGGCGAATCGCGCAGCACCACCTCCACCGCGTCGTTGTACTCCTCTACCAGTTGAAACGCGGTCTCGCGATCCCCCTCGTGCGCCCGCCACACGCGCAGCTCCGTCATGCGTCACCCCCGCTGTAGAGCGTCTTTCCCGTAGGTATAAACCGGCCGGCGATTGCACCTATGGTTTCGTTCCGGAAAACTACAGCCCCAGCCTCCAGCCCGTATAGCTGGCGATCTCGTGCGCCAGCCGCTGCACCCGGGGCCAGCGTCCAATGGGTCGTCCTACCGCGCGCGGCGAGGTGTACACCGTCAGCCCATAGCTCTCGCACAGCTGATGGATGCGAAACAGGTGCGTCCCGTCCGATACCGCCAGGATGCTGTGGATATGGTTCGCTTCCGCAATCGCCGCCAGCCGCCGCGCCGACTCGTCCGTCGTCCGGCTCTGTGTCTCCGCGATGATGCGGCTTTCCGGTACCCCTTGCGCCACCAGAAAATCGTGCCCCACCCCGCCTTCGGAGTGCTGCGGATCCCCGCTTCCGCCCAGAGTCACGATCAGCGGCGCGAACCCCTTCCGGTAGAGCAGCAATCCCTGCTCCAGGCGGGCCCGCAGCACCGGCGACGGCCTCCCGTCGTACTCCGCTGCCCCGAAGACAGCGATCGCATCCGCGGGACGCGCCTCATCCATCCTGGCGTAATGCTCGATCTCGCCGTATACCCACAGCACCCAGCACGTGGCTCCGCCCGCGGCCAGCAGCACCAGGCCGCCCACGGTGCGGCGCAGCCAGCGGCGGCTGGCCCTGCTCCGTGCCCCCGGCTGCCCGGCCGGTTGCTCACCGATCGCGTCTGCCCTCGCCGTTCCCATCCCTCGCCGGTCTTTCCACTTCAATCAGTTCTGCAGCGCCAGCGCAATCTCGTGCGTGGGAATCGCGCCTTCTCTCAGAATCTGCCACGAACCGCCGCCGCCGGAAAGATCCACAATCGTCGTGTGCGTTCCCCGGGCCGTGGGGCCGCCATCCACAATCAGCGGAATCCGTTCCCCGATCTGGTCCCGTACACACGCGGCATAGGTGCACTCCGGCGCGTTCTGCAGGTTGGCGCTGGTTGCGGTAATCGGCAGTCCGAATGCCGCCGCCACCGCCCGCGGGATCGCGGCATCCGGCACGCGCAGCGCCACATTGCCGGTATTTGCCGTGGAACGCAGCGGCAGCTTTGCGCCGGCGCGCACAATCAGCGTCAGCGGCCCCGGCCAGAAGCGTTCTGCCAGCACATCGAAGCTGTCCCCCAGGTCCCGCGCCAGGTCATAGGCCTGCTCCACCTCGGCGATCAGCAGCGAGAGCGGCTTATGCTTCAGCCGGCTCTTGATCTCGTAAATACTCTCCACCGCGCGCAGGTTCACCGGATCCACGGCCAGGCCGTAAAAGGTATCCGTGGGCATGCCGACGACGCTGCCGGCGCGCAGACAGGAGACGATATATTTCACCCGATCCGCTTCCGGCTCATCCGGATGGACGCGAAGGATCTCTGCTGACAAGGACTCTCCCTGAAACCGCCCACACCGCAACCGCTCGCAGGCAATGGTGCCGAAGCATCTTCCCGTAGGTGTACACCATGGATGCCCCATCCTGACTATCGCGAAGGGTGGGAACCACAGAAGCCGGCAATGCAACCGAAACGGGTGCCCCATTCTACGCAACGCGTAGGGTGGGGTAGTTCGCAGGCATCACCACCACAAAAGGAAAATGTTCTCGACGCTCAGGATACCTCCGGCGAACAAACCCGGCAGCGTAAAATCGCCCCGATGCCCGCCGGCGCCATCCGCCCCCGCCTCCGCCTCATCGAGAGCCGTCAGAACCCTCGTGTCAAGGAGCTGCGCGCCGCCCTCGCGCGCACCGGCAGAACCCCCGCCGGCCTCGTCGCCATCGAAGGCGAGCACCTCGTCGCCGAAGCCGTGCGCAGCCATCTGCGCTTCGCCACGGTCTTTCTCCGCGACGGCTATGAGCCCGAAGCAGAGATTCCGTCCGCCGCCGAACATCTCCTGCTGGCGGCCGACGTCTTCTTGAGCGCCGTCGCCACCGAGCAGCCCCAGGGCATCGCCGCGCTGGTCCACCCGCCGAGTTTTTCTTTGGACGCAATCTTCCGCACCCCCGCCCCGCCCGTCACTGCCCGGTTGATTCTCGTTCTCGCCGGACTGCAAGATCCCGGCAACGTGGGCACGCTGGTGCGCTCCGCCGAAGCCTTTGGCGCCTCCGGTGTCCTCCTGCTCCCCGGCACCGCCAGTCCCTGGAACCCCAAGGCACTGCGCGCCTCGGCCGGCTCCGCCTTCCGCGTGCCAACGATAGCGGCAAATGAAACCGACGCGCTCCAACTCCTCGCCGAGCGCAACATCCCTGCCATCGCCGCCGTAGCTCGCGCCGGCACGCCGCTTGAGGACGCACCCCTCGCCGGGCCGTGCGCGCTGTTCA
>DASQRJ010000393.1:0-8989 GCA_035642955.1 Acidobacteriaceae bacterium | reverse complement strand
GGTGGAGACTCTCCTCCACGGCGACGAGCACGAGTGTGGCGATGGAGAGCACGATCTGTAGTCGTTCCGCGCGGAGTTTGCGCGGGCTCGGCAGCTGCTGGCGCCACCGCGAGGCAGGACGATCGCGCAACCGGCGGACCTGAGCAAGGATCGCGAGATTCAGCAGAGAGCCAACCAGGGCAAGGCCAATCATGGGAACGCGGAGCGCATCGGTGTGGAAACGATCCATCATAGCCCCGACACTGGCGCTGAGCACCACTGAGCCAAGGCCGACGACGAAGCGCAGACCGCTTGCCGCAGCGAAAAATGTGCAGACGCTTTGCAGAAGAGCGAAGAAGAAGCTGGACCAGGCGATGGCAAACGGAACGCTCACCGTATGTTTGCTCACCTCGGCTTTTTCCGGCGGGAGGGGGCGTGCTGGAGTCATCACGAGAAAACTCCGGGAGGAAGATTCCATTTTCCATACCGATTCTACATATCGACGAGCGGTGCTCGGAATCTGCCAGCTAGAGAGCTACTGACAGTAGGGGCCGCACGGGGCTTTCCCGGACGCATGCGGCAGGATGCGCAGCGTGATGATGGCGTGCGGCTTTACGGTGAATTCCACGGAGTGCCGATCCGCGGCGACAGCAAGCTCTGACTGATCGCGTTCCAGAGCATTGTCTGTCCACGCATGCTCAACGGTGGCCAAAGGGAGTCGCAGTCGTGCAGTCCGCGCTGAGCCACCAAGGTCGACGATGCGAAGGACGGTGCCGCGTCCATCTTCTGCGGGTTTCCATGCTTCGAGCACGAGCGCTGGATCGTTTAATTCGAGGAAGTTGCCGGACTTGCCGTCGAGGGGGCGCTTCCACTCCACAGCCTTGTCCGACGCAGTCACCTCGGAGACTTCGAGCGGCGTCGATTCTTCCCAACCGAGGCGGCTCAGGGCTACGGGATCGATCGATGGCGCGCTGGTGAGGATGTAGCGGAAATGGAAATGCCCGCCTTGTGCGGCACGGTAGTTCGTATGCCAGTAATTGTTCATCGCGTAAGAAAAAATCGTGCCTTTGCGTATGCCGAATTCCTTGGGAAAGGTGACGCGGGTGATATCTCCGAAGGTCACCAGGGGCGTGTCGAGTGGCAGCACGGCTGCCGCCATGCCATCCTGTTGGACGGCGGCCCAGTGCTGAATGGAAAACCACTCGTGTCCTGCGCCGGGATACATGTCTCGCGCCGGGTCAACCACGCCGTTCTGTATCTCATATTCGAACTGCGGACGAGTCATCGCGAAGGGAAACGCGAAATAGACTGCTTCGTCGTCCAAGGTTGCCTTCTTGTCCACCTCGGCGTCGATCAGAATCGCCGCCCCGTGGGAGGGAAGCGTGATGGCTGTATGGATGGTAGGTGTGTTCACATCCGTGCTCTCGAGATGCGCGGTGATGCCAGTGGCGGTCTTTTCGATGGAGAGCAGACGGCCGTCCTGTGCCGGGTGCACCACGTAGTTGTCTGCGTGGGCGGTGCGATGTTCAGTGGTGACGTATAGATACTGGCCCATGCGGTACGGGCTGGTTGTGTCGACGAGATCGCGGTGTAGCGACTTGTCGTAGATGCTGCGGATCGCTCCTGAGGAAGGCTCCAGTTCGATACGGTAGGTGTCATTTTCGAGGACGGACGCTTGGGATGGATTGGATGGAATCGTCGGGCCATCCCGCAACAGATAGGTTTTGTACCCGATCGCCGGAACATCGTCCGCGCGGAAGGTGGCTCTCCAGGTGTGCTCGCCATGATCGACCACTGAGATGGACAGCGCTTGTCCGGTTGTGGCGTCGACAATCTCCTGCCCCTTGCGGATGTCGACCGACACGACTCCGCTGCGAGTCCAGTTCAAGGCATTGAAGATGACAAGGCTGTGGGCCGGGGTATCGATGGCGTCCGCAAGATCGGCCATATTGTTGCGCAGGAGCCAGTCGGCCAGTCCGCTGGCTTCGGTTGCGTAGGCATCCTTCACGCGGAGTTGCACCGTAGCCTGGTCGTTCTGGGAGTCGGTGTAGCTGTCGGAAGAGAGCCAGGTGTGCTCATCCATGAGCAACATCTTCTTCCACATCTCGTCGAAGCTTGCCTTGTCGACAGCTGTGCGAGGGTTCACCAGGGCGGCAATGGTGGCCAGCTTCTCTGCAGAAGGCGCGCGTGCCTCGGTTGCACGCTCCATCGCGCCGTAGAAGGCGTCGGCGGCGATGCCGTCTTCCCAGTAGGGGCCGCCGTCTCCGCGTACCACCGGGATGTCGTTCTTGAACTCCGCTGCAATGGATGAGAGAGCCTGATGGAATCCGGAATATTCAAGATGCGGATACGCATATCGGCTGTTCCAGGTGTTGGCAAAGGTGGCTTGTTCAGGATAGAGATCGGAGTTTTCGACCTGAGTCCCGTACATGATGGTGGAGTTTGCCTTGTAGTGGCCGCCTCCGTAGTTCTGGAAAAACAGCGGCAGGGTCTCTTCGGCGGCGCGCATCCGCGGGGGCAGACCGAAGGTGGTCCACATCTGGTGGTAATGATGCGAGTACCACATCAAGACGCGCCCGCCATCCGGACCCTCCCACCAGTAGGGCGAGTCGTGGTCCAGATGTCCCTGCAGCAGAACGGGACCGCGACCGTTGTTGCTGCCGGCGAGCAACTCGGGAATGCCAGCCGCGGCCAGTACGGAAGCGTAGGACCAGGAGAAGGAGGGGACATCGGTGATGTTCGCATAATTCAGCGGCAGACCATGCTTTTGATCAAAGGCGGCACTGGGGTAGAGCGAGCGAATCAGCACTTCGCTTGATGCAAAACCGGTCAGCAGATTGCAGTATTCAGCGGGAACGAAGAGTTGACCGGCCTTCAGCGCTGCAATGGCGCGTGCCTTGTCCGCGGGACTACGGGTGCTCATGAACTGTTCCAGCGGCCACATGCCGTCGAGGCTGAAGCGGAAATCGGGATGCACCGTAAACATATCGAGCGATTCATCGATGACGCGGCTGTGCAGTGCGGCCACCTTGGCCTGGTAGTCCGTGTAGCCGATGTCCAGATGAATGTGGGGCACCACGTAGAGCGTCCAGCGTTTCGCCGGCTGCAGCACCATGCTGTCGCGGACGACCTGGTCAGCGATCGCCACCGTGAAGGTGGCTTGTTCCGGGTGGTCGGATGCAGGAACCCAGAGGCGCTGCCTCTGCTCGCCCCACGAGACGCCGGGGTCAAGCGTGAGCGAGCTTGTTGTGCCATGAAAGGCGATCGCCGCACTCCTGACGGGGAGGCCGGGGGCACGCACGGTGACGTCGAGCCCTTCTTCGAGGGCGCCATTGTGCATGCGATAGAAGATTGTGGGGTCGATGCGAAGCGGAGACGCGGGCCTGTCTGCCGCGACCTCCATCGAGATTGCATCGTAGTGGAAGCCTGCATCCGGGGCCTGCGGATCGTTTGTCTCCGGAGTTGCGGTAAAGCTGATCTCATTTTCACCTGAGTGCAGATAGCTGCCGGGGAGAGCGAAGGACAACTCGGCGCGTGAAAACGAGGGGAAGAAGACAGCCTCGTCATTTTCGGTTTCGACAAGCTTTGGAGTCAGGAAGAAGCTGCCGGTATGACCGTTGACGGTCACCCGCAGCACAGGAACGCTCGGATGCTCGATGAGCAGGGCAATGTGGATGGTGTAGTCGGCGGCCGGGGCGCCGGTGATCTGGAAGGCAATGGTTCGAGCCTCCTCGGCGATAGAGCGCGTGGCACTGCCCGCGGCCGGCTGCTCTGGCTGGAAGGCGTACCAGTTGTGCACGGCAGCGGGATCGTTTGTAGAGATACGTACAGCGTGATCGGGCAGGCCGGAGTGGAACTCCTGGGAGGAACTGTCAAACTGCCCCAGGTGAAAGACCTCAGAACCCTGCGCTGAGGCTCGCGTCCAAGGCGCGGAAAAAAGTGCAGTTATGCAAAGCAGCAGGCCAAATCGCTGCAGACGACGCGTCCCTAGTTGAGAAGTGCAAGATTCTTTTGCGAGTGCCATCCCTCGGAGAGGATACTCCGCAATCTAACGAAATGGAGCGAGCGGGTGCGAGGGCGCCAGCGTGTGGCGCTCTGCATCAGAGCATTTTCCCTGTGGGTGTAGTGCGGCCAACGGAAGCTCTTGTGGCTTTTCGTTAAGGAAAAGCCACGCCGAGATACTCTCCGCTACCTCACTGCATCAGGGAAAATGCTCTAGAGCGTTGGTTTCGACTCGAGAAATGCGCGCACAACCGCAGATAGCATTCCACCCCTGTTGGTGTCAGGGGTATCGTCGATGGCCAGCCGCGGTGTCTGCGCAGCGCAGTGCTGTATGTCGCCGGGCGCCCATGTACCCGCCTTCTGGATCTGCCATTCGACGTCAAAGTGCTGTGGATCGTGCACGGTGTAGAGGAATCTGTTCTTCGGAGACACTGACGAATAGCGCAGCACCTCGGTACTGGTCACGGTAAGGGTGCTGCCGTCCCAACCGGGGCTGTCGAAGATCCCATAACCCGAGGAGTTTATGTCGATGAACACGAGCTTGTCATGGCTTGCGTCTGCTCCCAGCTCGTAGCGTCCGATGTAGCCCTTCGGCTCGACGTCCGTCTCGGTGAGATCAACCCATTTGCCGTCTGCACTGGCCTCGCCGTGATACACAGAGCGATGCTGGCGCCCGCTGCCGGGAAAATTGCCGGTGCATTGCCAGTACCCTGCGAAGCTGAAACCGGCAGGTGGTTCCAGAGAGATCGGCTGGCGATGTCCATGGCCCAGACAGACCGTCAGGCTCATTGCCAGAAGACCAAGGAAGGCTCGCAATGACTGCCACATGCGCCCCAGCCTAAGAGCGTCTGGGACATGGTTACAGCGGGTTTCGACCAACCGGCCTTGGTTTGCGATGAGCCGTGCATTTCGTGCGCCAGAATGGTGCGGGAAATCGACCTAGCGACCAATAGAATGTGTATCGTGGCGGAATTTACCTCCAACCCGCGCTTTCGATCGTTTTGGCCATTCCAGATCGGTGGCTGGTTACTGTACGCCACGACGGTGGTGGCATCCATGGTCCCGTTGCGCAACATGCGTGACGATGTTGCGTACCATGTGATGTTTTTGCTATCCGGATTTCTTTGTAGCTTTCTGATGTATGGCGTGTGTCATGCGTTGTGGCAGGCGAGTGTTCCTCTTTATCGAGCTTTAGTCACGTGCACCATCGTTGCCTACGGGTTGGGCGTCGTATGCTCCGCAGCATCGGTATGGGCAGAAAGGCACTACGGCGGTGCAACCTCGCCTTTCCACTGGAGCTATGTCTTTGCGTGGGCCACGGGCAGCTGCTTCGTCCTGGTGGCCTGGAGCGCTCTCTACTTCGGAATCAAGCACTACCATGCGTTGGAAGAACAGAGGCGGCGGCTGCAGGCGTTGGAGGCGATGGCGCGCGAGTCGCAGATGCGCGCCCTGCGCTATCAGCTGCAGCCGCACTTCCTCTTCAACACGCTGAATGCGATTTCCACGCTGGTGCTGGACAACCAGCCGCGCATTGCCACCCAGATGATTGCGCGGCTGGCGGACCTGCTGCGCCGTACGCTGGAGTCTCCGGATACGCACCAGGTCTCCCTTAAAGAAGAGATTGCGGTCACGAAAGAATATCTGGCGCTCGAAAAGGTACGCTTCGGCCCTCGCCTGATGCTCACCTTCGAAATCGATCCGGAGACAGCGGAGGCGCAGGTGCCCCGCTTTCTGCTGCAACCCCTGGTGGAGAACGCGATCCGGCATGGCATTGCCAAGCGTCCGCAGGGCGGCAACCTTGTCCTTCACTCGGAGAGTGTTGGCGGACGGTTGCGGGTGAGGATCGAAAATGACGAGGCAGAGGATGACGAGCCGGTCCTGCGGCGCAACACGGCCACGCCCCACCGCGGCGTCGGGTTAGCCAATACACGCGCGCGACTGCACCAGATGTACGGGTATGAGGCGACGCTTGAGACTCACGCGACCGCCCGTGGCACATATGAGGTCCGGATCTCGATGCCGTTCAGTACCGCCGAGGCGGCTGTGCCAAACCTGCAAACACTGGAGGTGCAATGAACGTCAGAGTACTCATCGTGGACGACGAACCATTGGCTCGGCGCGGTGTCAGTCTGCGCCTTGCGGAGCACCCCGACATGACGGTCATAGGGGAGTGCGCAAATGGCGAAGACGCAATACGGTCTGTTCTTTCGCTCAAGCCCGACTTGGTATTTCTTGATATCCAGATGCCTGGGATGTGCGGCATAGAAGTGTTGCGTTCCCTGCCGCAGGGGTCGATCCCCTGCATCATCTTCCTCACCGCCTATGACGAGTACGCGCTGGCCGCCTTTGAGGTGCAGGCGCTCGATTATCTGTTGAAGCCGATCGACAATGTGCGTTTTCTCATCGCGCTGGAGCGGGCACGGCGCATTCTGGCGCTGCAACAGCAGGATGTGCTGCATAGCCGCTTCCAGAAGCTGCTGGAACTGCACTCTGAGCGGAATGACCCAGGACCCGCAAAGCGTTTTGCTATCCGCAACGGAAATCAGGTGGCGTTTGTGCAATCGTCAGAAATCGATTGGATTGAGGCGGTAGGCGACTATGCGGGCCTGCATGTCAGCAAGAAGATGCACCTGTTGCGGGAGCCGTTGCACCTGCTGGAGTGCCGCCTGGATCGCGCAGAATTCCTCCGCATCCATCGCTCCACCATTGTGAAGCTGGATCGGATCACCCGCATCGAACCGTTGGCGAACCGCGATTGCCGGCTGACCTTGCAGGACGGTACGCATCTGCGAGTGAGCCGTACCTACAGCAAACCGCTCCACGACCTGCTGCGCAACCGGGAGAGTGCGCCGGTTTCTCTCTAGTCTATCGATCCGAAGTATCTCTCGATATACGACGAGCAGCGGGGCTGGAAGCTGCTCCCGCGGCAGTACACTTTCCTGGTCGGCGGGTCGTCACAAAATCTTCCGCTGAAACAGGAGACGACGCTCCATTCGCTCCGTCTCCATTCGACAGGAGAGGTATTCCAACACCGCGTGCGTATCGCCCTTTTCATCACCTGCTATAACGACACTCTGTTTCCGCGCACCGGGCAAGCGGTGGTGCGCGTGTTGGAACGGCTGGGTCACACGGTCGAATTTCCCCTGGAGCAAACCTGCTGCGGGCAGATGCACTTCAATACTGGATATCGCCCTGAAGCCTACCCGATGGCGAAGCGCTTCGTGGAGATCTTCGCGGGGGCGGAAGCGGTCTGCATCCCCTCATCCTCGTGCGTCGCGATGATCCGTGAATACTACCCGGCCTTGGCTCATGAGAATAAGGATATGGAGATGACTACGGCCGTCGAACGCCTGTTGCCGCGCGTCTTCGAGTTCAGTGAGCTGCTGGTGGATCGGCTCGGCGTGACGGATGTCGGTGCATATTTTCCCCATCGCGTTACCTATCACGCGAGCTGTCATGGCCTGCGCAACCTGCATCTGGGCGACAAGCCGTTGCAATTGCTACGCGCTGTGCGTGGACTTGACCTGGTGCCGCTGGACTGCGTGGAGCAGTGTTGCGGGTTTGGAGGAACCTTTGCGGTGAAGAACGCCGATGTCTCCGCCGCGATGCTGACGGAGAAGATCGTCGCGGTGCAGAACACACGCGCGGAAGTTTGTACCGCATGCGACAACTCGTGCCTGATGCATATGCAGGGCATGCTGCACCGGCAGTTCGCCGGCGTGCGCACGCTGCACATCGCAGAAGTGCTGGCCGGCACCGAGGATCTTCCGGCATGAGTACCCGGATCGAACAACTGGTCCAACTCGATCCAAAGACGGCTCCGCCATTTCCGGAGGCGGCAAAGGCCGATCTGCGCGATACACAACTACGCCTCAATGTGGCGCGCGCGACGGACACCATCCAGCGCAAGCGTGGCGCACTGGTGGCCGAGAAGACAGATTGGCAGGCATTGCGCGATGCAGGCGCGGCGATTCGGCGGGAAGCCCTGGCAAATCTCGACCACTATCTCCTTCAGTTCGAGGAACGCTTTCAGGCAGCAGGCGGCACCGTGCACTGGGCAGCCAATGCTGCGGAGGCGAACGCAGTGACTCTCGACATCCTCCGTAAGGAAGACGCGCGAGAGGTCATCAAAATCAAATCGATGACGACGGCAGAGATCGGGTTGAACGAGTTTCTCGCGCAGCATGGAGTTGCCGCTTACGAGACCGACCTGGCTGAAATCATCCTGCAGCTTGGCAATGACCTGCCCTCACATATCGTGGTCCCGGCGTTACACAAAAACCGGCAGCAGGTGCGCGAGATTTTCGCACGCTCCATGGGGCGGCCCGACCTGAGCGACGATCCGGAGGCCCTGACGGCAGCCGCGCGGCAATATCTGCGTGAGAAATTCCTGCGGGTGAAGACCGCCGTCTGCGGGGCAAATTTTCTCATCGCGGAAACGGGCGGCATCGCCATTGTTGAGTCTGAAGGCAACGGCCGCATGTGCCTCACTCTGCCGGAGACCTTGATCGCCATTGTTGGGATTGAAAAGGTGATCCCGCGCTTTGCGGATCTCGAAGTGCTGCTGCAAACGCTGCCGCGCTCGGCAACCGGCGAGCGGATGAATCCGTATAACTCGATCTGGTCAGGTGTGGTGCCCGGTGACGGCCCGGCAAAGATGCACGTCGTGCTGCTCGACAACGGCCGCACTCGTGTTTTGCGGGATGAAATCGGACGCCAGACGCTGCAATGCATTCGTTGTGGCGCGTGCCAGAACGCGTGTCCGGTGTATCGCCAAACCGGCGGCCATGCTTACGGCTCGGTCTATGCCGGCCCGATCGGCGCGATCCTGACGCCGCAGCTCGAAGACATGCGGCATGCGCAGTCCCTGCCATTTGCATCTTCCCTCTGCGGCGCCTGCTACGAGGTGTGCCCGGTGAAGATCAATATTCCCGAAGTGCTGGTGCACCTGCGCTCGCGCGTGGTGGACCGTGGCCGCCGCAAACTGGCCTCGCTCTTCGATCAGGAG
>DASQRJ010000392.1:0-3247 GCA_035642955.1 Acidobacteriaceae bacterium | reverse complement strand
ACATCGGGATTAGGACTTTCGGGTGGCGACAGGGTGCTGCCCAGGGCGCGCTGTGCGGCTGTGGCCCCGGCGGTGAGGGCGGCAAGCTTCAGGAGATCGCGTCGCTGCATGATGATGGCGTGCCAGCCTGTGCGATGGAGTGCGGAACGCGCCAGTGTAGCGTATCGGCATCTAACAGCCCAACTGAGCGGAGGCTGGCGACTTTGTCCCGCGCTCGCTTCGTCATACCATCTTGACTAGGCTTGGCGAGTCGCAGTGTGGATCGCGAAGCGACTGGCATCGCTACGGTATCCGCTACACTGACGGCGGTGGGTAAGTCATTGAAGGGCCTATAGCTCAACGGTTAGAGCAGGGGACTCATAATCCCTTGGTTGGGGGTTCGAATCCCTCTGGGCCCACCAGCGTTCCCGGTTTCGCGGACAGCGGGAGGAAGTAGATACCTATCGCGCTGCAACTGCTATAGCTTGATCTGCTTCAAGTATTCGCGCAGGCCCGGTCCGAGGTCGCTGCGCTTGAGCGCGAAATCGATCGTAGCCTGCAGCATGCCAGCCTTGTCACCAGCGTCGTAGCGCTTGCCCTCGAAGGTGTAGCCGAAGACTTTTTCCGTGTCGAGCAGCCCCTTGATGCCATCGGTCAATTGCAGCTCTCCGCCCGCACCTTTTGGAATGCGCTCCAGCAGCTCGAAGATATGCGGCGTCAGGATGTAGCGGCCGATGATTGCGTTCTTTGACGGCGCGTCCTCCTGTTTCGGCTTCTCCACGAGAGCTTTGACCGCATGCAGGCGGGGATTGCCCTCGACGGCATCCCAGTCGAGCACGCCATAGGAAGAAATCGCCGGCCCTTCGACGACCTGCGTGGCGAGGATGCTGGATTCGACCTGGTTGAAGACGTCCACCATCTGCTTCAGGCAAGGCGTGGCGGCGTCAATGATGTCGTCGGGAAGAATGACGGCGAACGGCTCATCGCCGACCATATCGCGCGTCTGCAGCACGGCATGTCCCAGGCCGAGCGGCTCCTTCTGGCGCACATAGGAGACGTGCACCATGGTCGAAACCTTGCGCGTCAACTCCAGCAAATCTGTCTTGCCGCGCTCCTCGAGGCTCCACTCCAGCTCGGGGCTCATGTCGAAATGGTCCTCGATCGCGGATTTGCCGCGGCTGGTGACAATGATGATCTCGTCGACGCCGGCGGCCAATGCCTCTTCCACGCCGTACTGGATCAGCGGTTTGTCCACCAGGGCGAGCATCTCCTTGGGGATGGCCTTGGTGGCCGGCAAGAAACGTGTGCCAAAACCGGCAGCCGGAAAGACTGCCTTGTGAATTTTTTTGCTCATGTAAGTTTTGGGTGCCCTTCGAGAGTTACGTGATGCTCGCGTGAATCGCGGATAGCCTGTGTTGTGATGATTATACGGACGCAGGAAGAGCAAGTTGGAGTTGCCCGAGCGCAGTCCGAAGATGAATGATTCAACGACATTTATTGGAGCCTAAAGCGCAGGCGAATCATCTCCGAGCATGGCACGGCGAATGATGGCGATGGGCGGGAAGCCCTGGCGCAAAAATTCATCGTGGAACTTCTGAAGCGAGAAATCTTTACCTTCCTTCTTCTCAACATCCGCGCGCAGTTTCAATATCTCCAGCTTGCCAAGCGTGTAGTAGAGATAGGTCGGATCCGAAGTGCCGCGCTTGGTCTCTACATCCGCGATTGCGTGTGACTGGTAGCCCTGGTTCACGAAGAATTCCCTCGCCTGATCCAGAGTCATCGCGCCGGTGTGCATCTGGATGCCGACGATGAAGCGCGCGTCCCGTAACAACGCATCCTGCAACTGTCCCAGGCGGATCAGCTTGGCCTCGGGCGCGTCCTTGGCGCCGGCGCCGGGCTGGCCATAGCCCTCGTCGAGCATCATCTGCTCGCAGTAGTGCGCCCAGCCTTCCACATCCGTGCTTGCGCCCAACAGTTTGCGCACCTTGGAGTGCACCTCCGGCAATACGAGGAACTGAATGTAGTGTCCCGGATACGCCTCATGCACGGACGTGCTGACGATAGTGCCGACGTTGAAGGCGTGCATATAGTCGGCGGTGCGTTCGGCGCTCCACGATTTCTCCGGCAGCGTGACGTTGAAATATGCAGTAGTGGAGTGCGTCTCGAAGGGACCGGGCGTATCCATGGATGCCTGCGTCGTGGCGCGCATGAAGGGCGGCGTCTCTTCAAGCGTGGGCCGTATGTCGGAGGGAATGGTCACGATGTGCTTCTCGCGGATGAATGCAATCAAGCCGTTGAATGTGTCACGGAAGCTGGCGAGCAACTGACCGGGCGCAGGATGATCTTCGCCCAGCATGAGCAGCACCTGCTGCGGCGTCTTGCCGGGGTCCACTTCATGCGCGAGTGCGTTAAAGGCAGCCTGGTTCTTGTGCAGGTCGGCGTAGCCGATCTGAAGCAGCTGAGGCAGCGGTGTCGTCACCATCTCGTCATAGAGCAGCTTGAGCGCAAAGGTATCTTTGCCGAGGCGGAAGTCGCCGTTCGAGCGCGGCAGCAGATCGCTCTTCATCCATGATTCATAGCTGCTGAGCGCATCGATGACGGCAGTGTTGCTCTGCTTGAATTCGGAAAGGAGCTTCTGGTCTTTGACCTCTGAAAATGCTGCTGGCACATCGTTGCGGAAGAAGTCGATGTCGCCCGGGAGCTGCTCGAGGGCAATCTCGGTGTAAATCTTCGGGCAATCGTGCAGGTTCTGCCGTGCGGAGGAGAGTGCGGCCGGCATCAGGCGTTCGCGTGCAATCAGGGAACGCAGGCGATCTTCCGGGGATGCAAACTTGCGCTCGATGAGAGAAAACGCGCTCCCGGTAATGCCGGTGGAGTAGTAGTCCGGGTTCTTCTCCCAGGGCTTGATCGTCTCGAGCGTCAACAGTGTGCTGTGAATGTTGTTCAGGACAAGCTGACGATCTCCGACGGTCCACTGATCGAGGCCATCCTTTGGGAATGCAGAGACGCGGCGCTCGAAGGTGTGCAGCGTCGCTATCTGTTTTGCGATGGAGCCGCGATCATATCTTTCTAGCTGCACGTCGTACTGGTGGAAGCCCGAGAGCGTGCCGTTCGTTGGCTGATAGGGGAAATAGGCAGTATCGAAATACTGGTCGGCGAGTTTATTCCATGCTGCATTATCGTTACGGGCTGCATGAGAAGAGGCACCGGTGAGAGAGACACCAGTAGCAAGCAGGGCTGCACTAGCAAGACGGACCACGCGGGATTT
>DASQRJ010000391.1:0-6385 GCA_035642955.1 Acidobacteriaceae bacterium | reverse complement strand
GTGCATGTCTGGGCGGGGTCCATGAGGGGCCGGATCGTCACATGGCCTTCGCCTGCGACTTTCAGAAAGTTCTTCGCGGACTCGATCGCGGCCTCCTTGGACGGGAGCTCGAGAAGTGCAAACCCGCCGATAATCTCGGTGGACTCGATGAAGGGTCCGTCGGTGATGGTGGCCTTGCCAGCCGCATAGTTCACGCGCGCACCCTGCTGGAGGGGAGTCAGGCCGCCGGTTGCGACCAGTTCGCCGGATTTCATGGAGGCCTCAATCAACTTATTCATCTCCTCCATGTATTCCCTGCTGGGGGGAGTTTGCGAGGGGGCGGGCGTGTAGAACGAAAGAAACCGCATCGGATCTTCTCCTTGGCTATCGAAATAGGGCTTCCGGAAGTTGATTCGGGAAGAGCCTCTATCCATACGTCGAACGGACTCGCAGGGAATCGACAGGCACTTCAATCTTTTTACGTCTTTCGGAGCCTCTTGCCTTGTCGGCATTCTTGTCCGGCATTCTAGTGGAGACGGGTCCCACGGGCAGCCCCTTTGGATGCGGCTACATTTCCACGTGCCGAATGCCTCCTTATGGGATGCGAAGGTACGAGGAATCCCCAGCGGGCAAAGGGCCGTCTGAGCAACGGAGCGAATGGCAAAGAAGAAGACAACGCGGAAACCGGCAGCTGAGACAACGGAGCAGCCGGCCAACCCGGAAAGGCCGAGCGAAGATGTACTGGGGCTCTTCCATCCGGTCACGGCGGAGTGGTTTCGCGCCGTTTTCGATCGCCCGACTTCTCCGCAGGTGCTGGGCTGGCCGGCGATTGCGCGAGGCGAAGATACGCTGATCCTGGCGCCGACCGGTACCGGCAAGACGCTGACAGCGTTTCTTTGGTGCCTGAACCGGCTGATGCTGGAGCCTGCGCCGGAGGGTCCGGCGGCGTGCCGGGTTATCTATATCAGTCCGCTCAAGGCGCTGGCCGTGGATGTGGAGCGCAACCTGCGCGCGCCCCTAGCGGGCATTGCCAATATGGCGCGGCGCGCAGATGTCGCAGTGCGCGAACCCGCGATTGCCGTGCGCACGGGCGACACATCGCAGAAGGATCGTGCGCTCTTTCGCCGGCATCCGGCGGAGATCCTGATCACCACACCGGAGTCGCTGTATCTGCTGCTGACCTCCGACGCGGCGGCGACATTACGCAGCGTCGATACGGTGATCGTGGACGAAATTCATGCATTGGTGCCGACCAAGCGCGGCGCGCATCTGTCGCTGTCACTGGAACGATTGCAGGCCATTACAGAACGGCCCTTCCAGAGGATCGGACTTTCGGCGACACAACGACCGCTCGAGGAGGTGGCGCATTTTCTCGCCGGCGCGGAGGGCACTCCTACGGGCGCAGCACATGAACCGGAGACGCATGCAGAAGCCACTACCGAGCTGGCTGAGGAGATGGAAGCCGGCTTCACCCGGGACGAGACGGCCGAAGCGATGGCGGCTCGTGAAGAGCAGGTGGTCCGCTTCCGTCCCGTCACGATTGTGAATGCGAGCGAACCGAAGCGGCTGGAGCTGCGCATCGAGGTGCCGGTGGAGGACATGGCGCGGCTAGGGCAGACGGAGGAATTGCCGAGTGGCGCGGCATCGCAGGGGCCGAAGCGCACCTCGATCTGGAGCGCCATCCATCCGCGGCTGCTGGCGATTGTGCGCGAGCGGACGTCCACTTTGATTTTCGTCAACAACCGGAGGACGGCGGAGCGGCTGGCGGGTGCGATCAACGATCTGGCGGGCGAGGCGGTGGCGCGTGCGCATCACGGATCGCTGGCGGCGGCGCAGCGCTCGGAGATTGAAGAGCTGCTGAAAGCGGGGAAGATCCGCGCACTGGTGTGTACCTCATCGCTGGAACTGGGCATCGATATGGGCGCGGTGGATCTGGTGATCCAGATCGAAGCGCCGCCCTCGGTGGCGAGTGGCATGCAGCGCATCGGGCGTGCCGGGCACCAGGTGGGCGCGGCCAGCGAAGGCGTGATCTTTCCCAAATACCGCGCTGACCTGGTCGCATGCGCTGCCGTTACGAAAGCGATGCACGAGGGGTTAGTGGAGTCGACGCGCTACCTGCGCAATCCGCTGGACGTTCTGGCGCAGCAGATGGTGGCCACCGTGGCGCAACCGCCGCGCGTCTCGCGTGTGCCGCGTTTGAAAAAAGAGCCGCCGCTGCCGGCAGAGATCACGGTCGATGACCTCTTCGCGATTGTGCGAAGCGCCGCGCCGTTTGCGGAGCTGAGCCGGGGAGCGTTCGAGGGCGTGCTGGATCTGCTGGCGGGACGATATCCATCGGATGAGTTTGCCGAGCTGCGGCCGCGCATCACCTGGGACCGCGTGCGCAACCTGCTGACGCCGCGCGAGGGCTCGAAGATGCTGGCGATCCTGAACGGCGGCACGATTCCGGACCGCGGACTCTACGGCGTCTTCCTCTCGGGGACTGAAGGCAAACCAGTACGCGTGGGCGAGCTGGATGAGGAGATGATCTTCGAGAGCCGCACCGGGGAGACCTTCATCCTGGGCGCAACAACCTGGCGCATCGATGAGATCACGCACGATCGTGTGCTGGTGTCGCCGGCGCCGGGCGAGCCGGGCAAGATGCCCTTCTGGCATGGCGACACGGCGGGGCGTCCGCTGGAATTCGGAAGGCGCATCGGTGCGCTGGTTCGGGAGCTGCGCGAGATGCCCCACAATGCTGCGCTCTCGCGATTGACCCGCGAGCACGACCTGGATCCGCAGGCAGCGGAGAATCTGCTGCGCTTCCTTGCCGATCAGGAACTGGCGACGACCGCGGTGCCGGATGACCGCACGATTGTGATCGAGCGCGTGCGCGATGAGTTGGGCGACTGGCGGGTGTGCGTACTGACGCCCTTTGGCAGCCGCGTTCATGCGCCGTGGGCCATGGCGATCAGCGGGCGGTTGCGCGCGAGTGGGCGCGGCGATGTGGAGACGATGTGGGCCGACGATGGTTTTGTGCTGCGCTTTCCGGAGACGGATGCGGCTCCCGATCCGGAGCTGATCCTGCTCGATCCTGCCGAGGCGTCGGAACTGGTGCTGCGGCAGCTCGGCTCGACGGCTCTGTTTGCCGCGAAGTTCCGCGAGTCCGCGGCACGGGCGCTGCTGCTACCCAGGCGCCGGGCAACGGGGCGGGCGCCGCTGTGGGCGCAACGCAAACGTGCCTACGATCTGCTGAGCGTCGCGTCGCGCTATCCAGCCTTTCCCATGCTGCTGGAGGCATATCGCGAGTGCGTGCGCGATGTCTTCGACATGCCCGCGTTTCTTGAGGTGCTGCGCTCCGTGAATGCGCGGACGACGCGCGTGCATGTGGCGGACTCGAAGACGCCGTCGCCGTTTGCGGCATCGCTGCTCTTCAGCTACGTGGCGAACTACATCTACGACGGCGATGCGCCGCTGGCGGAGCGGCGCGCGCAGGCGTTGTCCATCGATCAGGAGCAACTGCGCGAGCTGTTAGGCGATGCCGATCTGCGTGAGTTGCTGGATGCCGATGCGATCGCCGAGGTTGAGGAGCAACTGCAGGCGCTGACCGACAACCAGAAGGCGCGCGGCGCGGATGGCATTCATGATCTGCTGCTGCGGCTCGGCGACTTGAATCGCGCAGAGCTGTTACGGCGGCTGGCTGCGCCGGACGTGGCGATACACACGGAGCGGCTGTTGCGGGCGAAGCGATTGCTGGAAGTGAAGATCGCGGATGAGAAACGGCTGATCGCCGTCGAAGACGCGGCACGCTATCGCGATGCGCTGGGCATTCCGCTGCCGCCGGGGTTGCCAAAGGCGCTTCTCGAGCCCGTGGCCCAGCCGGTTCTGGAACTGGTACGGCGCTATGCACGCACGCATGGGCCGTTCACACAGAGCGAAGTGACGAAGCGCTTTGGCCTGGATGCGAAGCCGGTGGAGGCGGCGTTGCGCAAACTGCTGCTGGATGGCCGCATCGTCGAAGGCGGTTTCCGGCCGGGCGGTGTTCATCGTGAATGGTGCGATGCCGAGGTGCTGCGGCTGATTCGCAGAAAGTCACTCGCGCGGTTACGAAAAGAAGTGGAGCCGGTGGAGCAGCAGATGCTGGCCCGCCTTAACACGCATTGGCAGGGCGTGCTGCAGCGGCGGCGCGGGTTGGACTCGCTGCTGGATACGATCGAGAGCCTGCAGGGCGCGCCGCTGCCGGCGTCGCTGGTGGAAACGGCGATCCTGCCGGCGCGGCTGGCAAATTATGCTCCGGGACAACTGGACACACTGATCGCGGCGGGCGAGGTGGTGTGGGTTGGGCTTGACCCGCTGGGCGAGCACGACGGCCGTATCGCCCTCTATCTCTCAGACCGGCTGCGCACGCTGCTGCCGCCAGTACGCCAGAATGCGCTGGCCGCGATCGTTCCAAGCGCGAAAGAGCAGGCGGTGTTAGAGCAGTTGGAGCGCGGCGGTGCGATGTTCTTTGCACAGCTCCATGACGCGCTGGGGGGCGGCTATCCGGGTGAGACGCTCGATGCCTTGTGGACACTGGTGTGGCGCGGCACCGTGACCAACGACACCTTCCATGCACTGCGCGCGTACACAGCGCGGCCAGTCGGACGGCAGCCGAAGCGAGCCCACTCAAGTGGCGCGCAGGTGGCGGCGTTCCGCTCCCGCAGGACGACGCCGCCGAGCGCGCAGGGGCGATGGACTCTGGTGCCGCCAGCGGAATCGGCAAAAGACGCCGCTGCGGTTACGAACTGGAGTCATGCTATCGCCAACCAGCTTCTCGTGCGCTATGGGGTGCTCACTCGCGAGAGCGTGGCGCAGGAAAACCTGCCGGGCGGGTTCAGCGCGGTGTACGACGTGCTGAAGGCGATGGAGGAGAGCGGCCGAGTGCGGCGTGGTTATTTCGTTGCCGGGCTGGGCGCGACGCAGTTTGCGTTGCCGTCCGCCGTGGACCTGCTGCGGTCGCTGCGGCAGCAGGCGCGCCTGGAAAAGCCGGAGATGGTGGTGCTGGCCGCGACCGATCCGGCGAATCCGTATGGCGCAACGCTGCGCTGGCCGGTGGCGGAGGCTGTGTCGAGCGAAGCCAACGATGCGGATGGACAGCCGCGCAGCCTGACGCGCAGCGTGGGCGCCGGCGTGGTCCTGCGGAATGGCGAGATGGTGGCATACCTACGGCGCGGAAACCCTCACCTGCAGGTCTTTCTGCCGGCAGAGGAGCCGGAGCGGTCGCAGACGGCGCGCGATCTGTCGCAGTTCCTGGTGCAGATGACGCAAGAGGAGTTGCGTCAGCGGGAAGGCGATCGCGGGGCAGGACTGCTGATCGCGCAGATCAATGGACAGCCGGTGGGCGCGCATTTCCTCGCACGCTTTCTGCAGGATGCGGGATTCCATCCCGCGCCGAATGGATTCAACGTGCGCCGCGTAGTGATATCGGAAAGGGAATCAACAGGGGAGCCAGCTACCGCGGAGCGTGAATAAGTGCCTGAAGGAGATACAATATATCGGGCGGCGCGTGCGCTGGGCCATGTTCTCGAAGGCAAGCTGGTAACGCGCTTCGAGACGACGCTCGCGCCGCTCACAAGCGTCGATGACGATACGCCGGTGGCTGGCCGGACGGTGGAGAAGGTGGAGTCGCGTGGCAAATGGCTGCTGATGCACTTCTCGGGCGACCTGATCCTGGTCACCCATATGCGGATGTCCGGGTCGTGGCATATCTATCGTGCCGGGGAACGCTGGCGTCGCGGCCGACGTGAGATGCGGGTGGTCGTTGCGAATACCGAATTCGAGGCGGTCGCATTTAACGTGCCGGTGGCGAAGTTCTATACCGCACGCACGCTGGCGCGAAGCTCGGCGATTCCCAAGCTGGGGCCGGATCTCCTGAGCACGGAGTTTGCTGCCGACGACGCGAAGGTGCGGCTGCAGGCGCATGGCGACGAACAGATCGCGAATGTGCTCTTGAACCAGCGCGTGATGGCGGGGCTGGGAAATGTCTACAAGAGTGAAGTGCTCTTCGCCTGCGGGGTGCATCCGTTCCGGCTGGTAAGCACGTTGACGGCGGCGGAGGCCGATTGCATTCTCGATCGCGGAAGGCACTTTCTGGCAGCGAATGTAAAGGATAGTGCCGGCGGCGGGATGGTGACGTATACCGGCCTTCGACGCACGACGCGGGCGGCGGATCCGGGTGCGCGTTTGTGGGTATATCGCAGGCAGGGCAAGGAGTGCCGGCGCTGCGGCACCGCGATTCTGATGCGCCGGCAGGGCCTGGGTGCGCGCTCCACCTATTGGTGCCCCGAATGCCAGCCGGAATTGCCTTGGTTGCTCTAGACGGGGAGTTCAGATCCGCGTTGGACTGCCCGGGCCGGGTATCACTGCTTCCGTCATGGTGAGGCCGTGG
>DASQRJ010000390.1:0-3355 GCA_035642955.1 Acidobacteriaceae bacterium | reverse complement strand
GATGCGACGCCGGTGCTCAATCCGCTGCCTGACCCGCGATCGGCGCGGCAGCCGGATGGGGTGCATGGCCTCTCCGAGCTGGTGGATCACTCGGCCTTTGCGTGGGACGACGACGGCTGGCGTCCGCCAGCGCTCGGGAGCGGCGTGCTCTATGAGCTGCACGTGGGCACATTCACGCAGGACGGGACGCTCGACGCAGCGATCGGCAGGCTGGAGTATCTGCGCGAGTTGGGCGTGACCCACATACAACTGATGCCGCTGGCCGCGGCAGAGGGCGCGCGCGGGTGGGGGTACGACGGCGCGGCTTTGTACGCTCCGCTGGAGGCTTACGGCGGCCCCGACGCGGTGAAGCGCTTCGTGAATGCGGCACACCAGCGTGGACTCGCGACGCTGATCGATGTGGTCTACAACCACTTCGGGCCCAGCGGGAATTACACCGGCAGGTTCGGTCCTTACATTACCGATCATCACAAGACGCCGTGGGGCGGCGCGGTGAACTTTGAGGATGCGGGCTCGGCGGAGGTGCGCGAATTTTTTATCGAGAACGCGCTGATGTGGCTGCGCGATTACCACTTCGACGGGTTGCGCATCGATGCGGTGCATGCGTTCATCGACCGTTCGGCGACGCACTTTCTGGAGCAACTGGAAGAGGCGGTGCGCACGCTGGGCACCCATACCGGGAAGCAGTATGCGGTGATTGCGGAGAGCGACCTGAACGATCCGCGGCTGATGACGGCGCGCGAGGCGGGCGGATACGGGCTGGACGCGCAGTGGAGCGACGACTTTCACCACGCGCTGTGGACGGTGCTGACGGGCGAGAGGACGGGGTACTACCAGGACTTCGGCAGGATGGCCGATCTGGCGAAGGCCATCCGGGAGGCCTTTGTGTATCAGGGACGGTATTCGCTTTACCGCAAACGCAACCATGGCAGGAGCATAGGCGCGCTGCCGGCGGATCGCTTCCTGGGCTACATCCAGAACCATGACCAGGTGGGCAACCGCGCGCAGGGCGAGCGGCTGAGCCATGTGGTGGACAGCGGACGCGCGAAGATCGGAGCGGCGATGGTGCTGCTGGGTCCGTTCGTGCCCATGCTCTTTGCCGGGGAGGAGTTTGCCGCATCGACGCCCTTCCTGTACTTCACCGATTTTCAGGAGAAGGAGCTGGGGCGGCTGGTCTCCGAGGGGCGGCGCAGGGAGTTCACCGCCTTCGGCTGGACGCCGGAAGAGATACCGGACCCGCAGGCGCAGGAGACGTTTCTGCGATCGAAGCTGCGCTGGGAGGAGCTGGACCAAGGTGTGGACGACGGTGTGCACGCCGAGATGCTGGAGTGGTATCGCCGGCTGATCGCGCTGCGGCGCGAGGAGATCGCGTTGACCTGCACGGAGTTACGGCAGGTGCAGGTGAGCTTCGACGAGGCGCAGAGGTGGCTGCGCATGAAGCGGGATGCGATCGAAGTGGTTTTCAACGCGGGGGCAACGGCGGTGAGCCTGCCGGTCTTATCTGGACAGGAGATGCAGGGACAGGTGATGCAGGGGCAGGAGATGCAGGGACAGGAGATGCAGCGGCAGGAGATGCTGCTGGCGTCGACGCCCGAGGTGGTCTGCGATGCGCATGGTCTGCGTTTGCCCGCGGGCAGCGTCGCCATCCTGCGCGATCTGCATGCAACGGACGGCGCTCCGGGGATGGCTCAGGGGTGATCCACGCCGATAACCGGTCAATCGGCAGGGCGCGGCCATCTCCGGCTGCGATTGAGCCCTCCTAGAGAGTGGAAGCCTGGAGAGCGAAGCCTGGGCCAGAGGGGGAGTCTGTTTGCGCGAGCTGCCGGCAATCCTGAATGAAATGGTGGCGGGAGGTGTGTCTCCCGCCACGCTGTTTCATGAAGCGGTCGAGAGGGTGGCCAATGGCATGGTCATGCTCGATCTGGGAGGCCGCATCCAGTATGCGAACACGGCGTACTGCACCATGTCCGGCTATACGGCGGCGGAGTTGCTGCAGCGCAGTTTCGCATCGCTCGAAGGCCCGGGCGAAGAGACGGGCGAAGAGACGGAGGGTCATGCGCAGCTCACCCGGCTGCTGCGGGGCGAGCAGGAGACTCTGCAACGCGGCGGCCGCCATCTGCGCAAGGATGGTTCCGCGTTATGGCTGAATGTGCGAGCGTCGCTGCTGCGCGACAGCCAGGGCGAGCCCCACGCCGCGATCGCGATGGTCGAAGACATGACGCCGCAGCACCGGACGGAGGATGCGCTGCACGAGATTCAGGCGGAGCAGTTGCAGTTGATGGAGGCCATTCCGCAGATGGTGTGGGTGACCAGCCGCGACGGGAAGCCGGAGTATGTGAACGAGCGCTGGCGCAGGTTCACCGATGCCGATCCGGCCCGCGAGCCGTTCGGCGGGGTGGGGCTGATTCATGCCGAGGATCGCGAGCGAACGGCCGAGATCTTTGCCGCCGCGCTCGGCACCGAGCGCCCGTACGAGGTGGAGTATCGGATGCGGCGGGCGGACGGCAACTACCGCTGGGTGCTGACGCGGGCGCAGCCGATTCTCGACGGGATGGGCGAAGTCACCCACTGGTTTGGCACGACCATGGACATCCACGAGCGCCGGGTGGCGGAGACTCTGCTGCGCCGGACCGAAAAACTGGCGGCAGCCGGCCGGCTGGCCGCAACCGTGGCGCACGAGATCAACAATCCGCTGGAGGCTGTGGGAAATCTGATCTACCTGGCGTTGCATGAGGAGGGGATATCCACGCAGTCGAAACGCTATCTGGGGATGGCGAATGAGGAGCTGCGGCGCGTGGGGCATATCGTAAGCCAGACGCTGGATTTCTATCGCGAGTCCAGCGTGTCGCAGTCGTTCGATTTGTCCGCGCTCACGAACGATGTTCTCTCGCTCTATCAGCGCAAGCTCGATGCGCGGCAGATCCGGGTGACGCGCAGCATGGAAAGCGTGACGGTGGAGGGCATTGCGGGGGAGCTTCGCCAGGTGGTGGCGAACCTGTTGTCGAACGCGCTGGACGCGATGGAGCCGTACGGTGTGCTGGCGCTGGAGGTGCGGACGGAGCTGGATCAGGTACGGTTGTCCATCTCCGATACCGGGCACGGCATCGCCACGCCAATGCTCGACCGCATCTTCGAGCCGTTTTTCACCACGAAGAAAGATTCCGGGACGGGGCTGGGGCTGTGGGTATCCAAGGGGATCGTGGAGAAGCACCAGGGACGACTGGAGGTGATGAGCAGCCAAGAGGCTGCAGACCATGGAACCGCGTTTGTGGTGACGCTTCCACGGCGCGGGGCTGAGCGCAAATCTGCGTGAGGGATTGCGGGTTTTTTTAAGGCGAGGATATGAGCATGCGCC
>DASQRJ010000389.1:0-4361 GCA_035642955.1 Acidobacteriaceae bacterium | reverse complement strand
GATCCATTTGGCATCCGCCGCCAGATAGCCGACCCGCCATCCCGTGATCGCGAAGGTCTTCGAGAAGCCGGAGATGGTGATCGTCCGCTCCGCCAATCCCGGCAGGGAAGCCGCGCTCACATGCTTCGCGCCGCCAAACAGAAAATATTCGTAGATCTCATCCGTCAGCAGGAACAGATCGTGCTCCAGCGCAATCTCGCCGATGGCCTCGATCTCCGCGCGGGTAAACACCTTCCCGCACGGGTTCGACGGCGTGTTGATCAGGATCGCGCGCGTCTTCGGCGTGATGGCAGCGCGCAGCGCATCCACGTCCAGCTCCCACGTCCCCGCCGCCAGCGGCTGCGTCACCGGCTTGATGCGCAGCGTCAGTATCGTGTTCAGGTGATAGCCGTAGAACGGCTCGAACAGGATGATCTCATCGCCCGGATTGAACAGCGCCAGGCACGCCGCGTACATCGCGCCCGTTGCGCCGGAGGTCACCAGCACCTCGGTCTCGGGATTCGCGTGCACGTGATTGTATTCGGCCATCTTCTTGCTGATCGCCGCGCGCAGCGGCGCAATGCCGTCGAGCCGTGTGTAGATGTTGTGGCCGTGATGAATCGCCGCGATCGCCGCTTCCTGCACTGGCGCCGGCAGCTCCGTGTCGCACACCCCCTGTGCCAGGTTCACGCCGCCCACGCGGTCGCACTCCACGGTCATCGAGCGGATCTCGGATTGAACAAGATGTGGAGCGATCTCGCTCAGGTGCAGTCGGCTTGCGGTGGCAGGAGGCATAGACACATTAGAGCGTCTTTCGCGCTGCCGTGTCATCCTCTATCTGGTGCGATGTCTTGGCGCGCTGGATCCAGCCTTCAACCGAACGAGAGCGTCTGCTGCACCGCGCGATGCGCTTCGGTAATCTAAGCGCCGGCCCGCCATCCTTGCCGAAGAAGAAGCCGGCTGCGGCGCAAGATAGGCCCGACGGTTCAGAATGCGACAGAATCTCTGCAGTGATCCCGCGTGCGTCAACCCGCGTGCGTCAGACTGCGTGCGTCAGACTGGAGAAGCTGTGCCGCCGGCTGGATCGCAGACCGCCCGGCAACCGTGCCGCGCAGCACCTCCACCGCGGCCTGCGTCGCACGCGCCGCTTCCTTGCGGTCTGCGTAGCACCTCGCCGCCGCCGCAAAGGCCACCCGCGCAGTCAGACCGCGCTGCCCCAGGGTCCGCATCAGGTGCGCTCCAAAGATGTCGTCGCCGTGATAAGCAAGCGCCGCTTCCTCCGCCGTGCTGCTCGCATAACCGATCGCCGCCGCCGTCACCAGCGCACCGGCGCGTATCGCCGGCTCGAAGAAACGGGCGTGGAACGGCAGCACCTTGTTGCCGTCGCTCGACGTCCCCTCGGGGAAGAGCACCACCGGCACCCCCGCCGTCAGGGCCTCTTTCATCAACGACGCTGCGCCGCGATTTGCCGCGCCGCGTTCGCGGCTCACATAGACTGTGCCTGCCATGGTGGCAAATGCGCCGAAGACCGGCCACCCACGCACCTCCTGCTTGGCTACGAAGGCGCACGGCATCGTGGAAGCGTACACCAGCACGTCCAGATAGCTCAGGTGATTCGATACCAGCAGTCCCTGCCGCGGTGGATTGCCATCGGCCACCACATCCATGCCGATGCGCTGCAGCGCGGTCGATGCTGCATCCTGCAGCCAGTTGGCACGCTCGCGCACGCTCAACGCCCTCATGCCGCCCGACCGCAAGCGCCGCATACAGAAAGTCGCTGCTGCCTCGGCCATTGCCGTGCCCAGCATTGCCGTCCGCAGGCCGGAGCGAAATGAATTGCGATAGGAAAGGGAATTCATGGCCTGCACAGGAACCGGCCGCGCGCCGCCGGCGTCAACTCCTGCATGTCCTGCAGGGTGAGAAAATCGATGGTCCCAAACGCGCGATCCCACGCAGGCTCGCTGCAGATTCGCGCGCCCACGGCAAGGTAGGTCTTCAACAACTTCGGCACCTTTACCTCCGGCACCGCGGTATCGCTTGGCGGGGCGGGCAATCTGTATCCCGCCGTTGGCTGCGTTCGCCACTCCGGCGGGCTCAGGAAGGGAGCAAGCTGGTGGTACATCGCCCAGCCTGTCCCTGCATCCTGCGATGGCACCGACGAGCACCCGATGAGATAGCGCAGCCCGTGGTGCTGTGCGTACTGCGCGATGCCGCGCCATAAGAGCGTCAGCACCTCGCCGGAGCGGTGCTCGCGCTCAATGCACGCCCGCCCCAGCTCCAGCAGATGCGGCCGCAAACCCTCGTATGGTTCGAAGTCAAACTCCTGTGCGCTGTAGTATCCGCGCTGCCTCTTGGCCGTCATGCCGCTCTGCATCCGGTATGTGCCTATGATGCGTCCGGTGGCCTTCTCTTCTACTAGAAGGTGCTCGCAGGCATCGTCGTAGCCGTCCTGATCCATGCCGTTTGCGTACGACTCGGCCAGCCCCTCACCGAGCTCCAGGTTGAAGACGCGGAAACGCAACCGGCACGCCGCCGCGCGCTCCACCGCTGTCTCGGCCAGCCGCAGACGGTAGCTGCGCAGATCGCAGCCAATCCAATCCGGCTGAATGCGTATCCCGGCTATGCTTTTGTCGAGAACCGCTCCGGCGATAGCCTGCTGGAGCAAACCTGAGCGCGAGTGGAGTGCGGGTGTAGGGTTCACGATGCCATGCTCGCGAATGTCATCGAAAATTGTGCAAATCCACGATGATTTTTCTGTGAAGCAGGTGCCACTTATGGTGCATGTCGTGCCCAGATGAATGGCCCGTGAATCTGTGCGACTGCCGTCTTCCTGCGACATCGAAGTCCGTATGGTGATTCAGGTATTGGCCATCGTCGTCCTGGGCCTGATGTGCGGCAGTGAATTCAATGTCGCTGTCTTCGGTCATCCCACGCTCAACCGGCAGAAACCTGACGTTCACATTCCAATCCGGGCGTCATTCGCCACCTCATTCGGCCACGTCATGCCCTTCTGGATGGCCACTTCCACCCTCCTGAACCTGCTTTTGTTGCTTCCTTTTGAGCATCTCGGTGTGCTCGCCGGACACCTTGCCGCCGTGGCTTTCGCCATTCAGCTCTTCGCCATCCTCGTTTCGCTCGTCGGCCCCGTGCCCATCAACAACCGCATCAAGCTCTGGACGCCCGCCAATCTACCCACAGACTGGAAGGCGCAGGAGCATCGCTGGGATCTCTACCACGGCTTCCGCACCTTCGGCCTCATCATCGCCTTCGTGCTGCTCGTTCTCAGCGCACTGCATTAACCAAACTGCACTATGATTTCTATCGCCAGGAAATCTCCCTAACTCCCGTCCCGAATCTCAACTAGAAGGAGCCTTTTCCGCCATGACGACCGCAGCCACTTCTCTCCACGAACTCTCGCTTGTCGAATCGCCGGCTTGGAAGGCGCTCCAGAAGCACTCCGCCGAGATAGCCAACACCTCCCTGCGTCAGCTCTTCGACCAGGATGCGCAGCGCGGCACGCGCTACACCACGGATGCCGTCGGCATCTTCCTCGATTACTCAAAGAACCGCGTCACCGACGAAACCCTCCGGCTGCTTGTCGAGCTCGCCGAGCAGCGCGGCCTCAAGCAGCGCATCGCAGCGATGTTTCGCGGCGAGAAGATCAACATCACGGAGAACCGCGCCGTGCTGCACGTGGCGCTGCGCGCGCCGAAGGGCGAGTCGATCAAGGTCGATGGGGAAGATGTCGTCCCCGGCGTGCACGCCGTGCTGGACAAGATGGCCGCCTTCTCCGACAAGGTGCGCAGCGGCGCATGGAAGGGCCACACCGGCAAGCGCATCCGCAACATCGTCAACATCGGCATCGGCGGCTCGGATCTCGGCCCGGTCATGGCCTACGAAGCTCTGAAGTATTACAGCCAGCGCGATCTCACCTTCCGCTTCGTCTCCAACGTCGACGGAACCGACTTGGTCGAAGCCGTGCGTGACCTCAGCGCGGAAGAGACGCTCTTCCTCGTTGCCTCCAAGACCTTCACCACGCTCGAGACCATGACCAACGCGCACGCCGCGCGCGCGTGGTCCCTGAAGGGTCTTGGCGGAGACGAGTCGGCGGTCGCCAAGCACTTCGTCGCCATCTCCACCAACGAAAAAGAGGTGACGAAGTTCGGCATCGATACGGCAAACATGTTCGGCTTCTGGGACTGGGTTGGCGGACGCTACTCCATGGACTCGGCAATTGGCCTTTCGACGATGCTGGCCGTCGGGCCGGAGAACTTCCGCGCGATGCTGGCGGGCTTTCACGCCATGGACGAGCACTATCGCCGAACACCCCTTGAGATGAACCTGCCGGCGCTGATGGGGCTGCTGACGGTCTGGTACACCGA
>DASQRJ010000388.1:0-3692 GCA_035642955.1 Acidobacteriaceae bacterium | reverse complement strand
GGCATGGTGCTGGTGACGGGACCAACCGGTTCGGGCAAGACAACCACCCTCTATGCGGCGCTGAACGAGATCAAGAGCGATGAGGACAAGATCATCACCATTGAAGACCCGGTGGAGTACCAGATCCGCGGCATCACGCAGATTCCGGTGAACGAGAAGAAGGGGCTGACATTTGCGCGCGGACTGCGTTCGATCCTGCGCCATGACCCGGACAAGATCCTGGTGGGCGAGATCCGCGACCAGGAGACGGCGCAGATCGCGATCAATTCCGCGCTGACCGGCCACCTGGTGTTCACGACGGTACACGCGAACAACGTATTGGATGTGCTGGGGCGCTTCCTGAATATGGGCGTGGAGGCATACAACTTCGTCTCCGCCCTGAACTGCATCCTGGCGCAGAGGCTGGTGCGCACCATCTGCGAGTACTGCACCCGGGCAGCACATTACGATACGCAGTTGCTGATCGACTCGGCTCTGGACCCGGAAGAATGGCGCGACTTCGAGTTTAAGGAGGGCGCCGGCTGCATTGAGTGCGGTGGCACGGGATTCCGTGGACGGACCGCGATCCATGAACTGCTGGACCTGAACGACACGATCCGCGAGCTGATTCTGGAGAAGCGGCCGACGTCCGAGATTCGCCGCGCGGCGCAGGGGATGGGGATGAAGTTCCTGCGCGAGTCGGCGCTCGAGCGGGTGCGTGAGGGCCTGACGACACTGGGCGAGATCAACAAAGTCACGTTTATCGAGACAGGACGGTGAGCACAGCACGATGAGTATTGTCCGCCGCATCTTTCCATCCGATATCGACGCGCTGCGGCCGCGGCTGGCGTGCGAGATCACCCCCGCCGGAGTACTGGCTGCCCGACCCGGTTCCGTCGCCGAGGCCGGCGAGTCGCAGGACGTAGTGACACACTTCGCTCCGCTGCGGCTGGGCGTGCTGGCGCCGGGACTGAAGGCGCCGGCGATGACCGACCGCGCGGCGATTTCGTCGGCCATCGGACAGGCTCTGGAGCCCATCGCCGAGCGGGCGAAGAAAGTCACGGTGGTGGTGCCGGATGCTTCCGTCCGGGTGCTGCTGCTGGACTTCGATTCGCTGCCGGCAAAGACAGCGGACATCCTGCCGATTCTCCGCTTCCGCTTGCGCAAGCTGGTGCACTTCGAGGTGGATGACGCGGCGATCACCTGGCAGGTGCTGCCCAAGAACGCGAACGAATCGCTGGTGCGCACGGTGGTGGCGGTGATGCCTGCGCCGGTTCGCGCGGAGTATGAAGATGCGGTGCGCGAAGCGGGATATGAGCCGGGGGCGGTACTCTCAAGCTCTCTGGCAGCACTGGCCGCGGTGCCGGGGGAAGAGCCGGCGTTGCTGGTGAACCGCAATGCCAACTGCATCACGACGGCGATTGCGCGCGGGCCGCAGTTGCTGCTGTTCCGCACCGTGGACCTGGGCGAGCGCGAGCCGAGCGATGCGGAGATGGAGACGGGCGGAGCGCCGATCGTGGCTGAATTGCAGCAGACAGTGTCGGTGGCGATGGCGTATTACGAAGACACGCTCTCGTCGACGGCCCACACGATCTATTCCGTGGGCCCGGGAGGCGCGAGCGAACTGGACCGGTTGCTCGCCCTGCCCGGAGTCCGGGTGCGCGACCTGATTCCATCGCGAGAGACAAATGGCGTGACGACGGAGAACCCAACGACCGGTATGCTGGCACCGGTAGTAGGAGCATTGGCAGGTTAAGAGCCGATTTCCCATGACTATGCCTATTGCATTCCTCTCAGATCGGCCGTTCTTAGCGGAAAAGCCGTGCCACGCGTCCCGGCTTTGGGATACACCTAAGGGAAATCTGCTCTAATGCGCATCACACTCAATCTCGCATCGCGCCCGTATGTGGAGCTTCGCCCGCTGTACCAGCGGCTGCGCGTCGTGGCGCTGCTGCTGGTGGTGACCGGGGGGCTGTTCTGGTGGGTGCTGCACACGCAACAGCAAAAGGCAGCGGCGGCGCAGGCACGCGCCGACACCGTCGAATCGGCCATCACGCGGACCCGCAATGAACGTGAGCAGGCGGAGGCTTCGATGCGCCAGCCGGAGAATGCCGCGGTCCTGGCGCAGGCCCATTTCCTGAACAATCTGTTCCTGCACAAGTCGTTCTCGTGGACGGCGGTGATGATGGATCTGGAACAGGTGCTGCCATCGGGCGTGCAGGTATTGAATATCGATCCCGTGCCGGCGAGGGACGGCAGCGTGACCATTCATATGCGGGTAGCCGGACCACGCGAGAAGGCGGTGGCGCTGGTGCGGAATCTGGAACACTCGCGCCGCTTCCTGTCGCCGCGAATCGTGGGCGAGACCTCGCAATCGCAGAACCAGAACGGCCGGCCGAACCCCAACTTTGAACCGGTGACCGCGACGGATGGGGTGAACTTCGAAGTGCTGGCCGAGTACAACCCGTTGCAGCCGCGCGAGACGAAGCAAGGAAACACGGAGGACGCCACCACTGCGATGAAGAAGATTGCGGCGAGGAAAGAGCGCCGCGTAGCAGGTGTGCGTAAGCCGGCGCCCGGGCGGGGCACACCATGAAACTGACACGCTCCGGCACCTTCAACCTGCTGAACCTGCACATTGCGACCGTGGCCGTGCTGGCCATTGCCAACCTGGTGTTGCTGGTGCAACTGGGGCTGGCGTGGCACACGCTGCGCGCGGACCGCCCGGAGCAGATTGAAGCGAAACAGGTCGAATTGCGGACGGTGCAACTGCAGGCGAAACCGCTGCGCAATCTTCCGGAACGCGTGGCCGACTCCACCAAGGGAGCGGAACACTTTTACGATGGCCGCGTGCCGGGGGCGGACTCGGCGATCCTGGCGGAGCTGGGCGTGCTGGAGCAAAAAGCGAATGTGCGGCTGAGCCGCGTACAGACGGCATTCGCCCCCGCGCTGCGGGACGTCACCGAGGTGCGCATGGACGCGAGCGTGAGCGGCGACTATACGTCGGTCATGAAATTTATCAATAGTCTCGAACGAGACAAGATGTTTTTCGTGATCAATGGATTGACGCTGACGGGACAGCAGGGCGGCCTGGTGAATCTGCGGTTGAAAGTAACGACCTATCTGCGCGGAAGCGATCTGGACCATCTGCAACCGATGCATAGCGGCGATGAAGGCTCAGTGGACGCCGGCCAGAACGGAGACCAATAACATGGCCCTTCGTCTTGGCGCTGAAAATAAGCCGAAGCTGTTCGCAGCCATCGGGCTGGGCGTTGTCGTGCTGCTAATCGCATTCATCCAGATTCCGAAATTCTTTGGAACATCGGCACCGGCCGCGCCGCCTGCGCCCATGGCAATGACTCACAGCGCGCCGGTATCGGAGCCTTCCAACTCGTCGAACAGCGGGTCCACCATCGCAAGCGCAGCGTATCCGCACGAGGCGATCCAACTGCCGAGCGCTTCCGCGCTCGATCCGACACTGCATCCGGAATTGATGGCTCAAGCAGAGGACACTACCTACAGCGGCAATGGGCGGAACATTTTCTCTCCCAACTCGGTCGCGCCGACAGCGGTGGCCATCGAAAAGCCGAAGAACTTCCGACCGCCGCCGCCACCGGTACCGCAGGGTCCGCCCCCGCCGCCGGCAATCGACCTGAAGTTTTACGGCTACTCCTCAAGAGGCGGAGGAAGCCGGCAGATCTTCCTGCTCCACG
>DASQRJ010000387.1:0-2572 GCA_035642955.1 Acidobacteriaceae bacterium | reverse complement strand
TGATCTGCGGCCCCATCTCGATGTTTTCTTCGAGGCCATTGCCGACACGCAGCTTTTTTGCCCGGTCGACAATCCGTGCGGTGAATTCGCCGGCCACACGCTTGTCCACGATCACGCGGCTGGTCGCCGTGCAGCGCTGACCGCTGGTGCCGAACGCGCCCCACACCGCGCCATCGAGGGCGAGGTCGAGATTGGCGTCGTCGAGGACGATCATCGCGTTCTTGCCGCCCATCTCCAGCGAGCACGGCTTGAATCGCGCTGCCGCATTCTGGCCCACGATGCGTCCCACCTCGCTCGATCCGGTAAACGAGATCGCGCGCACCTTGGGATGCTCGGCAATCGGCGCGCCCGCCTCCGGACCGAAACCAGTCACGATGTTGACGACGCCATCGGGCAGCCCCGCTTCCATCAGCATCTCCACCAGGTGGAAAGTGGACAGCGGCGTATCCTCCGCCGGCTTGATCACGCAGGTGTTGCCGCAGACCAGCGCGGGGAAGAGCTTCCAGGAGGGAATCGCCATGGGGAAGTTCCACGGCGCGATCATGCCGCACACGCCCACCGGCATGCGCACGGACATGGCGAACTTGTTCTGTAGCTCCGACGGCGTGGTCTGCCCGAAGAGGCGCCGTCCCTCGCCGGCCATGTAGTAGGCGGTATCGATCGCCTCCTGCACATCGCCGCGCGTCTCGCTCAGCACCTTGCCCATCTCACGCGTCATGTCGCGCGCAAACTCTTCCTTGCGCTTCAGCAGCAGCTCGCCGGTGCGGTACAGGATCTCCGCGCGCTTCGGCGCCGGCACCAGCCGCCACGTCTCGTAGGCCTTCGCCGCCGCCTGGACGGCAGCGTCCACATCGGCCGCGTCCGACGACGCAAACACGCCGACCACGTCGCTGGTGTCCGCCGGGTTCAGATTCTCAAAGGTCTTGCCGCTCTTCGCGGGAACGTACTTGCCGCCAATCAAATTGCCGTAGGTCTTTGCGGATGCCATCGACTGTCCTTCGGGGGAGAGAATGCCAAACACATGAGAATAGCTGAGGTACCGTCCTGAGAGCCAATCCAGACACTCTATGGACGACGCGGCATGTGGGAACTTTTGCCCCACGGTCCGCGTATTCTTAAATGAGGGAGGGAAGCGTCATGATCCTCAAGTTTCTTCTCTGGTGTGTATTGTTGATCCTATGCTGGCCGCTCGCGCTCTTCGCGCTGGTGGCGTACCCCATCGTGTGGCTGCTGCTCATCCCCTTCCGGCTGTTGGGCATTGCCGTGCATGGCGTGCTCGATCTGGTAGCCGCGCTCATCTTTTTACCGGCACGCCTACTGCGCGCGGCATAGTCCCCGCTATCGCGAACTCGTCTGCAGAACTTGGTAGAACGCGCACCGCGAGTGCGACCAACGTGGCGAGAATGTTTATAGCCTTCCGGCTGGGACTGCGCATGCACGCTCGTAATTCACGGTGATGACGCCTTTCGAGGTGACTGTGCTTTCCGTCACCCCGAATGGCGCCTGGATTTCGATCCATGGATGCGTGTGCGGCTATTTGTTGGCTGTCTGATTCGGCAGCTCAGCCCGTTTCGCTTTTTTGTACTGGATCTCCTCTTCGGACAGGAGGGGTGCGAAGTCTTCCATTTCAAAGAGCTGGCGGATTTCGATTTCGGACTCGACGCCGTGGGGGTTGGGGCAGCGCTTGACCCACTCGACGGCCTCTTCCAGGGACTTGACCTGCCAGATCCAGAAGCCGGCGATGAGCTCCTTGGCCTCGGTGAATGGACCGTCGACGACGGTACGAGACTTGCCCGAAAATTTGACGCGTGCGCCTTTGGAGCTGGGCTGAAGCCCATCCATGGCGAGCACGACGCCGGCCTTGATGAGCTCTTCATTGAACTTGCCCATCTCGGCTATGAGCTCTGGATCGGAGAGGGGGCCTGCTTTTTCTGACTCTGGGGTGGTTTTGACGATGACCATGAATCGCATTGTGAAATCTCCTTTGTTTTTAGGGCGCTGCCCTTGCCTTCACTCAGTCGACGAACGGCCGGACCGGAATTCGACGCATCGTCCAGGGAATTTTTGTTTTTTATCGTTTTAGTTCGAGCTGGCATTGCCAAACGTGTTGCAGGCGCGCATGTCGCCGCTGTTCAGGCCGCGCTGGAACCAGCCCATCCGTTGTTCGGACGTCCCATGCGTAAAGCTCTCCGGCGCCACATAGCCCTGTGTCATCTTCTGCAGGTGATCGTCGCCCACGGCAGCAGCGGCCTGCAGCCCCTGCTGCACATCGTCGGCGTGAATGATGTTTCTCTGCTGGCCGCTGTGCGCCCACACGCCGGCGTAGCAGTCTGCCTGCAGCTCCAGCGCGACCGAAAGCTGATTTCCCGCCGACGGGTTATACGCGCGCATCTGCTCCACCTTCTGCTCCGTGCCCACCAGCTTCTGCACATGGTGGCCGAGCTCGTGCGCAATCACATAGGCCTGCGCAAATTCGCCGCCCGCGCCGAAGCGTCGCAGATCGTTCCAGAACCCGAGATCGATGTAGACCTTCTCATCCTGCGGGCAATAGAACGGCCCGGTGGCCGCGCGT
>DASQRJ010000386.1:0-2608 GCA_035642955.1 Acidobacteriaceae bacterium | reverse complement strand
CAGCGGCGCCAGAAATTCCGCGCCCAGACGCTGCGCCTGGGTCAGTGCGCGTCGCGTCAATTCGCTTCCGCTGACACCGGCGGGAAACCCAAGATAATTTTCGATTCGTGAACTGGTGCCGGCCTGGCCGCCGGGTCCGTGCCGGTCGAGCAACAGCGTCCGCAATCCTTCCGATGCACCGTACACCGCCGCTGCAAGGCCCGCGGGTCCAGCGCCGACAATCACCAGGTCGTATAGGTCGAACGCAGCAGTCATCGACTTGCCCAGGCGTTCAGCCACCTGGCGTGTATCGGGATTGCGCAGAGCTGGGGTTCCGTCATCAAAGAACAGCGCCGGCAGGTCTTCGGGAGCGACTCCACCCGCATCCATCAGTACGCGCGCCTCCGGATCTCGAGTCACCTCCAGCCATCGATAGGGAATCAGGTTGCCGGCGAGAAAGTCTTTGATGGCGTGCGATCGCGGAGACCATTGGTGGCCCACCAGTCGCAGGCCCTTGGCTTCCGGCAAGGACTCCGCCTGCCAGGCGTCCAGCAGATCATCGATGACCGGGAAGAGGCGCTCCTCCGGTGGATCCCACGGCTTGGAAAGGTAGTGATCGAGGTGGGCCTCGTTGATCGCTTTTACGGCCGCATCAATATCGGAGTACGCCGTCAGCAGAACTCTGCGCGCCATAGGGTAAATCGACCGAGACTGAGCGAGCAACTCGCTGCCCATCATACCCGGCATACGTTGATCGCTTATGATCACGGCGAGCGAATCGCCGCGACTCTTCAACTGACGCATCGCTTCGAGCGCTTCTTCTCCCGATCCCGCGCTCAAGACCGAGTAGTGCTCTCGATAGTGGGAGCGGAGATCGCGCCGAACCGCAGCCAGCACCTGGGGATCGTCATCCACGACAAGCAGAATTGGCTTGATCACCCGGCGACTCCGGCGTTCTCGGTTTCGGCCACAGGGAGAGCAACGCGAAACTCCGTGCGGCCCGGCTGCGACTCGACTTCTATGGTGCTGTCATTGTGACCTACCAGCCGCCGGACAATATCGAGTCCGAGACCCATGCCCTGTCCCATTGGCTTGGTAGAAAAGAAAGGATCGAAGATGCGTTCAAGAACTGCCGCCGGAATGCCGGGGCCATTGTCAATGATGCGCACCACCACGCGCGTTTTTTCACGAGTGGCCAGCACTTCAACGCGGCCACCGTGCGGCACTGCGTCGAGCGCATTGTCGATGAGATTTCCCCAGATCTGGCTCAATTCCCCGGCAAAGCCATGGACACGCGGCAGACCGGGCTCCAACTCCATGACAACTGCCACGGATTTCGATCGTGCTTTCGACTTCAGGACGGTCACCGTGTTCCCAAGGCTGGGCACCAGATCCACCGGCTCGGCAACCATCGCCTGGTCCATATTTGTAAACCCCTTGATGGCGGTCACCAGGCCAGAGACACGCATCGCGGCATCCTGAATTTCCGAAGCCAGACTGCGTACCGCGCAGCCGGCCGCTGCCCAGCGCAATACAGAGCTCAACGCCGGCCCCTGTACTGCTTTGGCAAGCATGTTCAGTGCATCGAATGTCACCTCGGTGTCGGCAAGCGCTTCGGCACTATCGTTGTCCAGGCCGCGATCCGCAAGCCAATCGGCAATGGCCTCTTCTCGCATCGCCTGCTCGACTGGCGACCGCACCCCGTGCGATTGCTTTGCGAGGCAGGAAGCTCGAATCGAGCTGACCGCTGCCAGTTGATCCTCACTGAGGCGGGCCGCGCCCAAAGCCAAGGTCGCCGACTCCGCATTTTCCAGTTGCCGCTCCAGCAGCGTGGCGCTGCGCTCCATGGCAGAGGCCGGATTATTCAATTCGTGGGCCAGGCCAGCGGACAGCTTGCCCAGAGAAATCAATTTTTCGTTGTGCAGATCGGTGGAGTTGAAAAGCCGTGCGCGATCCAACATGACGTGGACCAGAATCGCGGTGATCTGGAAACACTCTCGCGTCAGCGCCTGCAGGCATTCGCGGGGCAGCGCCAGGATCTCAAGAGGTTCCAGAACGATGGCATCTCCCGGCGGACTGACCAGACGGGAGTAGGGCAGCATGCCCGTGATCTCTCCTGCATGCCATTCCACCATCTTGGTTGGGCCGGAGCCCCGGTCGACGAACAGCGCGACCCGGCCGGAGAACACAACATACATGCCCGCCACGGGGGACCCTTTTTTTGTCAGCACCTCGCCCCTTTCGAGTGTGCGAGGAGTTCCATGCGCCGCCAGCCAGGCTAGTTCCTCGCGAGGGGCTGAGCCAACAATTTTGTGGTTCGCCAACCGTTCAATCAGGTCCATGGCCGTCCCTGGGGTGCAATCTCTCAATCGGGGGCTGATTGCGTAACAGTGTAATACCAGCAGGATGGCAGACGGAGAGACAATCGACGTCTATTTTCTATCAAGCAAACGGGGCACCCCGGCACAAAGTGGCCGCCGCTGTGCCACCCCTGCTTCGATTACCGCCTCTCATTTCGCAAATGCAAGGCGCGTTCGTAGACATGCCCGGCTAGGGTACCAGCATGGTTTTCAGGTAGAGGCTTCAGACGCGCCGCAGTCAGATTTACACAGACCAAAACAAATCCGAT
>DASQRJ010000385.1:0-7348 GCA_035642955.1 Acidobacteriaceae bacterium | reverse complement strand
TGTTGTGCCGTCCACCTTTTTCGCTGTAACGCCTTGAAGTCAGCTTACAAGTAACTTCCTCTGAATTGGATTGAGCCGAGCTGTCCGCCACCTCAACACTCAATGACATTCAACGCAAGCCCGGCCAGCGAAGTCTCCTTGTACCGCGACTGCATGTCCAGCCCAGTTTCGTACATGGTGCGGATGACCTGGTCGAGCGAGACTTTGTGCTCGTCCTCTTCGGCGAAGGCCATGCGGCAGGCGTGCACGGCTTTCACCGCGCCCATCGCGTTGCGTTCGATGCAGGGGATCTGCACCAGGCCGCCGATAGGGTCGCAGGTCATGCCGAGGTTGTGCTCCATGCCGATCTCAGCGGCGTGTTCGACTTGCGCGTTGGTGCCGCCCATCGCCGCTGCCAATCCGCCCGCAGCCATGGAGCAGGCGACGCCCACCTCGCCCTGGCAGCCGACCTCCGCGCCGGAGATCGACGCATTCTCCTTGTACAAAATGCCAATGGCCGCCGAGGTAAGGAAGTAGCGCAGGATGCCCGCCTCGTCTGCCCCAGTGACGTAGTTGCGGTAATAGTGAGCAACAGCAGGGATGACACCGGCAGCGCCGTTGGTGGGCGCCGTGACAACGCGGCTGCCCGCGGCGTTCTCTTCATTCACTGCCATGGCGTAGATGGTGACCCAGTCGAGCGGTGCCAGCGGATCGCCAGTGCCTTTGCCTGCGGCTGCCTGCTGCTGCAAACGTGCTGCTAACCGTTTTGCGCGTCGGCGTACGCGCAGCCCTCCTGGCAGGATGCCGTCTGTGGCGAGACCGCGCGCGACGCAGCTCTGCATGACGCCCCAGATGCGAAGGATGTCGTGGCACACGGAGTCCGCCGCATCGGGCGTGTCGCCGCGCCGGGCACACTCATTGCGCATCATGACCTCGTCGATGCGAAGATTGTCGCGCTTGGCCATCTCCAGCAGCTCCGCGGCGCTGCGGAAGGCGTAGGGCAGAGAACTCGTGGTCATCGCCGGCGCGGCGTGCACGTCTGCGCCGTCCTCGACGATGAATCCACCGCCGATGGAAAAATAAGTAGCGCTGAAGAGCGGTGCGCCGGTGATATCGAATGCGGTAAATCGGATGCCGTTGGGGTGCTGGGTACGCGCGCCGGGAGGCGTCATCTGATCGCGATGAAAGAGGATGTTCTGCGCTTCGCGGAAGGGAATGGTGTGACGGCCGAGCAGTGAAAGAGTGGACGAGAGACGGATCGCTTCGAGCTTGTTGTCGATGGTATCGGGATCGAGGGTGCTGGCCTCTTCGCCGAGCAGACCGAGGATGACGGCGCGATCGGTGCCATGGCCTGCGCCGGTGAGCGCGAGCGAGCCGTAGAGGTCGGCGCGGACTTCAACAGTGGGTGAGAGGAGATCGCGAGCTTCCAGCGCCAGCAGGAAGGTGCGCGCCGCACGCATCGGGCCCATGGTGTGCGAACTTGAAGGGCCGATACCGACTTTATAGAGATCGAACAGCGAGGTTTTCACGACTGGCTATGGTAGCAATTAGAGGCCACCACAGACAGCGGCAGACAGCTATAGACAACAGCAGAAGGGTAAGTTGACTGAGAATTGTTGATCTGGGTTTGTCTGCAAGGGGTCTGTTTTCGCCTGTCTTTGTCTCTCCTCTGCAACCTTTGTGGCCTGCCTTCGCCCGTAAGCTGCTGGCTATACTCAACTTTTCGAGGATCACAGGCGGGCCCACAGGATGCTCTTCAAGGCGCTGAGTGCTGCTGTGTACGGCATCGATGCGCACATCATTGATGTTGAGGTGGACTTCTCCGGCATCCAGGTGGCGGAGGAGCGATTCTCTACCGTCGGGCTTCCTGACGCCGCGGTGCGCGAGAGCCGCGACCGCGTTCGCGCGGCCATCCGCAACTCCGGCTTTTCGCTGCCGCCTACCCATATCACCATCAACCTGGCGCCGGCTGACCTGAAGAAGGAAGGCTCCGGCTTCGATCTGCCGATTGCGATCGGCATTTTGGGCGCGCAGGGTGCGCTGCTGAACCGCGACCTGAGCCAGTTCCTTGCGGTGGGTGAGTTGGGGCTGGACGGCAGCGTGCGTGGTGTGCCCGGCATGCTTCCGATTGCCGTCGCTGCAAAGCAACGTGGCATCGCGAACATAATTGTGCCGGTTGCGAATGCGGCAGAGGCCGCGGTGGTCGAGGGGCTGAATGTGTACCCGGTCGATTCGCTCCCGCACGCGCGTGAGCTGTTGAACGCTGCGGTCAGTGGCGGCATCCAGGTGCAGCCGTATCGTGTGCGTTCCAGCGAGATGCTCGACGCGCTGCAGCACTATCCCTCCGATTTCAAAGATGTGCGCGGGCAGACGGTCGCCAAGCGCGCGCTCGAGATCTCCGCCGCCGGCGGTCACAACATCCTGATGATCGGGCCTCCAGGATCAGGGAAGACGATGCTGGCGAAGCGGCTGCCTTCGATTCTGGCGCCTCTGACCTTTGCCGAGGCGCTCGAGACGACCAAGATCCATTCGGTAGCGGGCGTGCTCGACGCGGCTTCGGGGCTGGTGACGCAGCGGCCCTTTCGTTCCCCGCACCACACGATCTCGGACGCTGGACTGATAGGCGGTGGCGCCGTGCCGCGGCCGGGCGAGGTTTCGCTGGCGCACAACGGGGTGCTGTTTCTGGACGAGCTGCCGGAGTTCCCGCGGAATGTGCTGGAGGTGATGCGGCAGCCGCTTGAGGATGGCACGGTCACGATCGCCCGCGCGTCGATGTCGCTGAGCTTCCCCGCGCGGTTCATGCTGGCGGCAGCGATGAATCCCTGCCCCTGCGGCTACTTCAATGACAAGAGCCGCGAATGCCAGTGCACGCCGCCGATGATGCAGCGGTATGTGTCGCGGGTCTCAGGACCGCTGCTGGACCGCATCGACATCCATATAGAGGTGCCGGCGGTGCACTATCGGGAGCTGCGGGCGGGTCAGGCGAACGAGGGATCGGCGGAGATTCGTGCGCGGGTGCTGGCGGCCCGTGTCAGGCAGCATGAGCGTTTTCAAGGCGAAGCACTGTATTCCAATGCCCAGATGACGACCCGGCAGATACGCCAGTGGTGCGAGTTGCCCGCGGAGGCGGACCGTCTGCTGGAGCGGGCGATGCAGCAACAAGGGCTGAGCGCGCGAGCGCATGACCGGATTCTGAAGGTTGCTCGGACGATCGCCGACCTGGAAGGGGCGACGGCCCTGACAGTGCAACACCTGGCGGAGGCGATTCAATACCGCACGCTGGACAGGAATTACTGGAATTGAAGCTGTGGATCGCGGGGCAGCCGCTATGGTTTCCTGGAGAAATCGGCCCCGGTCTCTGTGCGTCCAGATCATGGTATCGATAGCAGATCATCTCTTGTAAACAGTATAAGCAATTTAAAATGAATAACTTATACAATAATTACGGATATATGGATAGTCTCCCGGGCGGTCTATGAAAAAAGTGTTGACCTCTTCCGTAGTTAACGATAATGTCAAACCTGCCAGAGGTGATTCCGCTCTTTGTCACCTCCAAGACAAAGGTTTCCCGTGTCCCTGAAGCGGTAGGACGAGGGTGGTTGGTTTACCCAAAGTCCGATCTTACCGGTGTTTCAGGGTGCGGCTCCCGGACGTCGAGTTGCCATTTCCAAGCGTTGCAAAATCGTGGAAAGCAAAGGCTGTCACCGTGACGCACACTTCTGTATCTTTTTCGAAGTTTTTGCGTCTCAAAGATGTTACGGAAATCAACAATGACTGAGGTGCCGGCCTCTAATGGGGTATGCATGGGGGACCGCGCCAAGAACGTCAAAAGAATGAGAGGGAATTTTCATGCGTTCCGATCTGATATATGGGGCTCTTAACCACATTTCGAATCGCTACCAGCTCTGTCAGTTGGCCTCCAAGGCCACCCGGAAGCTCCATAAGCCAAACACCCGCCTGCAGGACACCACGAATGAAGTGCTTGTTCGTTTCCACCAGGTCAGCCCCATGGGTGTGAGCGAAGTCAAAGTGACTTCCGAGCAGGTTTCGCAGCAGCGCCGCGCAGCGTAAGCGCGGCCGCTCGCTGCGGCGATCCATCCATCCATCCCTTCCATCGGTTACAGTGATTACAGCAAGACCCTCCTGATCCACACCCTCCTTCTCTCTATCTCCCTCCCAACTTCCCACCGTAGGTGAATTGTGACTATCGCAGAACTCAAAGAGAAAAATATTACCGAACTAAGCCGCATCGCGCGGACCCTTGAAATTCCCGGAGCCAGTGGTCTGCGCAAGCAGGACCTCATCTTCAAAATCCTTCAGGCGCAGAGCGAAAAAGAAGGCCACATTTTTGCCGAGGGCGTGCTGGAAATCCTGCCTGACGGCTACGGTTTCCTCCGTTCTCCCGACTACAACTATCTGCCCGGCCCCGACGACATCTATGTTTCGCCGTCACAGATTCGCAAATTCGATCTCAAGACGGGCGACACTATCAGCGGCAATGTGCGGCCGCCCCATGAAGGCGAGAAATACTTCGCGCTGGTGAAGATCGAAGCCATCAACTTCGAATCTCCGGAAGAAACCCGCAACAAAATCTTGTTTGACAACCTGACACCGCTCTATCCAGAAGAACGCATCCGCATGGAGACGGTGCATGAGAACACCAGTGGCCGGGTGATGGATCTGCTGACACCGATCGGCAAAGGCCAGCGCGGGCTTATCGTCGCTCCGCCGCGCACTGGCAAGACGATGCTGCTGCAGTCGATCGCGAATTCGATCACGACCAATCATCCCGAGGTTGCGCTGATCGTCCTGCTGATCGACGAGCGTCCCGAAGAGGTCACCGACATGCAGCGCTCGGTGAAGGGTGAAGTCATCAGCTCGACCTTCGATGAGCCGGCCGCGCGCCACGTGCAGGTAGCCGAGATGGTCATTGAAAAGGCGAAGCGCCTGGTCGAACACAAGCGCGATGTGGTGATTTTGCTCGACTCGATTACGCGTCTGGCGCGTGCGTACAACACGATCGTGCCGCCTTCGGGCAAGGTGCTGTCGGGCGGTGTGGATTCGAATGCGCTGCAGCGGCCGAAGCGTTTCTTCGGTGCGGCACGCAACATCGAAGAAGGCGGATCGCTCACCATCATTGCGACGGCGCTGGTGGATACCGGCTCGCGCATGGATGAGGTGATCTTCGAAGAGTTCAAGGGCACCGGCAACATGGAAGTGATCCTGGACCGCAAGCTGGTGGACAAGCGCGTCTTCCCGGCGATCGATATCCAGCGCTCCGGGACCCGTAAGGAAGAGCTGCTCATCCCCAAGGAGGATCTGCAGCGCATCTGGATTCTGCGAAAAGTGCTCAATCCGCTGTCCCCTGTGGAAGCGATGGAACTGCTGGTGGACCGGCAGTTCAAGACACGGAACAATGCCGAATTCCTGCAGAAGATGAACCAATTGTAGGTTCGGCTGTTTTGAACAAGGATGCCTCGTCCTCGATTCGGACGAGGCATCCTTGTCTGTGGCGATTAGTTCATGAGCGACGGCATCTTGATACGAACCGCGACCGCGAAGGACAGCGACGGCATCTGGGAGATTCTGGAGCCAGTGCTGCGCGCTGGCGAGACCTACGCGCTGCCGCGCGAGATGAACCGCGAAGATGCGCTGGCGTACTGGTTCTCCCCAGGGCACGAGGTCTTCGTCGCCGAGGACGAGGGCTCGATCGTGGGCACATATTATCTGCGTGCCAATCAGCGTGGCGGCGGAGGACACGTGGCGAACTGCGGCTACATGACAGCGCAGCATGCGACGGGACGTGGCGTGGCTCGCGCGATGTGCGTGCACTCCCTCGACGTGGCGCGTCAGCGCGGCTTTCGAGCCATGCAGTTCAACTTCGTCCTGAGCACGAACGAGCGCGCCTTGCAGTTGTGGACATCTCTCGGCTTTGCCACCGTGGGACGATTGCCGGCAGCGTTTCTGCATTCCGCGCTGGGCTATGTCGATGCGCTGGTGATGTATCGTGCGCTGTAAGACCAGGAAATCGGGGGGATGCGATGGATGAGCTCTGGAACATCATGATCGGTTACTTCTTCGGTTTCGCGCTTGGCGTAGGCTGTGCTCTGGCCGTGATGTACACCATCTGGACCGGCGGTTACAAGCGCGCGGTGGAGCATTCCCTGATGGCCGATCCTCCTGCCCGCTTCCGGACGTTACGGGAAACCATTCTGCGGAAACAGAGCCGGGCTCCGCAGCACTGAGCCGCGCGAATCACTCTTCTGCGGTTTGACCGTATTCGAGCAAAGTGACCAGGCCGACGCCGCCCACGATATTTCCCAGTACGGCGGGCCAGAGCCAGCGAAAGTAGCTGACGGCGAGAAGCTGATGGTGCAGCACAGCGCAGAGGACCTCGCCGCTGCTGGCGATGCAATGGGCGAAATGGCCGAGTCCCACGATGAATGCCAGCAACCAGATGAGCATCATGGATCCGCTGATGGAGTGACTGCCGCTGACCAGCCACGCAACCAGCGCAATGATCCAGCCTCCGATGATGGCGCTCCAGAAGATGGTGGACAAGGAGTGGTTCGCGATTTCCAGACCGATGGCGACAAGGCTGTCGACGTATTTTGGCTGGAGCGCATCGGTGCGGACGGCGAGCGCAGCAAAAGCGAGCGTGCCGATGCAGTTGCAGACAAGCACGATGGCCCAGAGGCGCAGAGTTGCCAGGTAATGGCGCCGCTCGCTGAGTACCAGCGCTACGGGATAAAGAGTATTTTCGGTAAAGAGCTGGGCGCGGCCGAGAATGACAGCGATGAACCCCACGGGATAGAGGAGCGTCGTGACGAAGTGGGCGAGCCCGCTGGTGCCCAATTCAGCGCGAGCGATCGCTGTGGCGAGCCCCGACAGGCCCATGGTCACGCCGCCGGCGAAGCCCGAGACGGCGAGGCTCCGCGCTGGGCGGCGCAGCTCCTGGCGCGCGTTCCTCTGAACTTGCGCGAAGATCTGGATCGCGGTGGGGCGTTCAAGGTCCTGCTGAACCTGCGATGCAGTCGTGTCCTCTCCGCGGGAGAGGTTTTTTCCGGTAAGGCGAATCGACATGGCGCTCCTTGCACTCGATCCATCCGTGTGTGATGCGGCCTGAAGGCCTACGGACGGCTGCCAGCTCATGGTTAGCCATCTCGTTACCATCCTTGCAGCTTTTCCGCGAGAGCCTGTTCCCAGGCATCAGCGCTCCGCCCTGGAAGCGGCGGCAGGTGTGGACAAACAGTCATAAGTATTAAGCTAGCGCCATGAGCAAGATGGCAGCTACGCAGCGCCTGACGCTAGCGGGCATATTGGTGATCGGTGCGAGCTTGCTGACGCCGTGCATGGCGCAGCAAAAGGG
>DASQRJ010000384.1:0-7950 GCA_035642955.1 Acidobacteriaceae bacterium | reverse complement strand
TGTTCGGTGAGCGTTTTCAATCGCGTCCGATCCAGATAGGCCAGCGACTCGGCGATACATAACTGAGTTTCGATTTCATAGACAGAGCCCCGACGATGACCAAAGAAAACGCGCATTTCTCCGGGAGTTGTACGCCCACATCCCTCGGCGATGTTGCTTGCGACTGACACGGCTGCTCGCCGAAGCTGACTCGTCAGGCCAAACATCTCTGACCTTGGAAATGCTGCCGTCACACGATGAACATCCGCTGCAAGGACCATCGACTTCTGCCAGACGATGAGATCACGAAAATGCCAGCTCTCTGACTTTGTCTGCTTTCGCCTGTCTTTGTCTGTCGTCGTCTGCTTCACGCGAACTGCTCCAGAAAACGCACGTCGCCGGAGTACAGCAAGCCGATCTCGGTGACGCCGTACTTCATCATCGCGATGCGGTCCAGGCCCATGCCGAAGGCGAAGCCGGAGATCTTCTCCGGGTCGTAGGCGGGCTGCTTTTCGCGCACGAAGCCGAAGACCGCTGGATCCACCATGCCGCAGCCCAGCAGCTCGATCCAGCCGGAGTGCTTGCATTTGCGGCAGCCTTTGCCGCCGCAGAAGATGCAGGAGATCTGCACGTCGGCGCTGGGCTCGGTAAATGGGAAGAACGACGGGAAGAAGCGCGTCTTCACGCTGGAGCCGAAGAAGGCCTTCATCGCGTAGTCGAGCGTGCCTTTCAGATCGGCGAAGGTGATGCCCTCGTCCACGCAGAGCCCTTCGACCTGGTGAAAGATGGGCGAGTGGGTCGCGTCGGCCGCGTCGTTGCGATGCACCTTGCCCGGGATCACGAGGCGGATCGGCGGCGGCTGCTGCTCCATGGTGCGGATCTGCACCGGGGAGGTGTGGGTGCGCATCAGCAGGCGATCGCGCAGCGGCTTGCGCTCCTGGTGGGCGACGACGAGGGTGTCCTGAGTGTCGCGCGCGGGGTGGTTGGGCGGAAAATTGAGCGACTCGAAGTTGTAGTAGTCGGTCTCGACCTCGGGGCCGGTGGCCACCGAGTAGCCGAGGGACGCGAAGATGCGCACGGCTTCCCGCCAGGTGCGCAGGATGGGATGCTCGGCGCCAAGCTGCGGACGCGTGCCGGGCAGGGTGACGTCGATCGCCGTGCCGGTTGCGTGGTGGCGTTTGCCGGCGGCGGCATCGGTCAAAAGCGTTTCGATCCGCTCCTTCAGTCCGTTAAAGCGCTGGCCCAGAGCGCGGCGCGCCTCCGCGGGCGCGGTCTTCAGCCACGCATCACTCACCGTCTTGAGCCGGCCCTGCTTGCGGCCGAGCCACTCCAGCCGGAATTGCTCCACGGCATCGGCGCCGTCCAGCGAGACGGCGGAGCGCTCCAGATCGGCGGTCAGCGAGGCAAACGCCCGGTCCAGCGAGGCGTCATCGTAGCCGCCCAGTTGAGGAATCGAATCGTCAGGCATGGTCAAACGTCAGGATAAATCAGCATCCGGTTGCTTCGACCCGGAGCGGACTCAGAGCGGTTGTGACTGTGATGAAGCGCGCGTATGCTGGCGAGCGCCGGGCGCACCTTCCCTGGTCCATCCCGGCTGATGACGTTTGTCGAGGAGAGATGTATGAGTGAATCGCTGACACCGTATCTGACCGTGAGCAACGCAGCCGCGGCCATCGACTTCTACAAAAAGGCCTTCGGCGCGGAAGAGGTGACGCGTCACACCGCGCCAGACGGCAAGCGCCTGATGCATGTGCACCTGAAGGTGCTGGGCATGGACCTGATGCTGTCGGACGACTTTGCTGAGCGCATGGGCGGCCGCAGCCGCACGCCGGAGGCTCTTGGCGGCTCTCCGGTGACCCTGCACCTGCACACCGACGATGCGAATACGCTTTGGGCCAACGCGGTGGCCGCGGGCGCCAAGGTGACCATGCCGCTCCAGGATCAGTTCTGGGGCGAGCGTTATGGGCAGTTCACCGATCCGTTTGGACACTCGTGGTCGGCGGGGCAGACGCTGAAGCAGGTAAGCCGGGAAGAGTTGGAAAGGGGCGCCCAGGCAGCCTTCAAATAGCCATAATGCTGACAAGGGCGCGGCCATAGCCGCGCCCTTGCACTTGTCCTGCGGAACTGACTACGCTGCGATCTGACCGTGGCTGGCCGCGCTCGCTTCGCGCGAGCGTCGCACCAGCGCTTCTACTCCAAAGGCCGCGCCGGTCACCAACAGGGTGGAGATGATGTCGTTGCGGTAGAACGGCAGCGCCGATGCATAGCAGGCGCTCAATCCGCCAAGCGTATGCGGGTACATGCCGGAACCGACCCAGACCGCGTAGTTGCTGACGGCAAAGAAGGAGGTCGATGCCAGCACCGCGCCCGAGACGACGCGGGTCACGTTGGTCTGCTGCTTGAGGAGCAGCGATCCCAACACCAGCACCGCGGCATACCAGACCCAGGTGATGAGGTAGTCCTGCGCGTGGAAGGCCATGCGGTAGACGCGGGTGGTGAGGAAGACATCCATGGCCATGAACGGCACGAGAGCCCAGGCAGCCTGGCGCAGCGGGCGGCGCGCTCCGAAGAAGAGCAGCGAACCACCGACGGCAGTGAAGTTGAACCAGCCGGAGAGAGCGGCGATGCGGCTGGCCAGAGCGGCCAGGATTAGGACGAACGCAGACATGGGCGACCTCGGTCTTCTATTTTATCGCAGGGCCGCTGCAGCCGCTCCCCGCAGCGCATTCTTCGTCAATTCTGCGGCTGGCCATCCATGTAGGTGGCCTCGATCTGGCCGTCCGGTGCGACGAAGACGGAGCCGGAGAGCGGCTTGCGGTTCTGGTGAATACCGAACCAGTTCGTGTAGCCGAAGCGCATGTCGTGGAAGTTCACCTGCTCCAGATGTTGATTCGCATCCTGCGGCATATCGGGCGGGTCGCCAGGGCCGATGTCCTCGACCAGCGGGAACTGCGACCAGTCCAGGTAAACGCGGCCGAGGCCGGAGCGCTTGGCCGCCACGACGAAGGGTGTTACCGGCGGCTTATAGATCGTGCCGGCCGCCTCATCGATATCGACGGCGTCGCTGCGCGTATTCACATCTGCGAAGTGGTAGGCATCGTCCGTCTCCACGATGCCCTGCCAATGGAACGGGTCGATGGGATAGGGTTCGGCGGCCACGCGCACCACCGGCCGGTCGAAAGAGGTCTGCTGCAGCAGATGAATCGCGCGTGCGTGTTCTGTGCCGCGCAGCGTGTAAAGAGCGGCCACGCCGACCAATGCGGCGATGGCCCATCCACGACCGCGAAAGACGGTTTTGCGGCTCGAGATCTCGCGATCCACCAGACCGAGGAGCGCAGGAATGACCAGGCCGCCGAGCAGCATGACGAACATTACCGGCTCGAAGATGAAGACGATATCCCAGGAGTACCAGTGCGGCTGAAAGGGCGCAAAGGGGCGGATGCCGTAATTGTTGGTGTAGTCGAGCAGCAGGTGGCTGAGATCGGCCAGCAGCGCGAAGCACCAGAGCAGCAGCCATCGCGGGGGAATCGGCGGCTGCTTGCGCCGCAGACGATGAAAGCCCCAGCAGAAGAGCGTGACCACCAGCGCGATGAGCGGCGCAGCCAGAAAGGTGTGGGTAAAGCCGCGATGATGCTCGAAGCCGACGAGAGGTCCGCGGAAGCCCCACGCGATGTCGAGGTCGGGCGCTTCGGCGGCCAGCGTCATGGCCAGCGTAGCGTATGCGGTTTTGCGATTGAAGCCGGAGCGGCCCAGGCATGCGCCGGTAAGAAGGTGGGTGACGGGTTCCATCAGTTGGTTAACGAATGTTTGGCCTTCGAGGGAAGCATACAGCCACCGCGCGTGCATCTCTATAATCCGTGACCATGGCCGAACGACCGAAACAGGCAGCCACACGGGCGAAGACCGAAGCGCTGCGCGAGACGATCCGCCACCACGAGAACCTCTACTACGTGCTCGATGCGCCGGAGCTGGACGACGCGGAGTTCGACGCGCTGATGCGCGAGCTGAAGGAGATCGAGGCAAAGCATCCGGAGTGGATCACGCCTGACTCGCCGACGCAGCGCGTTGGCGGCAAGCCGAAAGAGGGCTTCGCCAAGGTCGCGCATTCGCGGCCGATGCTCTCCCTGGACAACGTCAACACACCGGAGGAACTGGCGGACTGGGACCGGCGGGTGCGGTCGCTGGCCGGCGATGCCGAGATCGCCTATGTGACCGAGCTGAAGCTGGATGGGTTGTCGCTGGCGCTGCATTACGCTGCGAATACAGGTGGAGGAGCGGTGCTGGCGCGAGCCATCACGCGCGGCGATGGCGCCATCGGCGAAGACGTGACGGGTAACGTGCGAACCATCCGGTCGGTACCGCTTTCCATCTCGGCAGAGAAGCTGAAAAAGAGCAGGCTGCCGGTTCCGTTTGAGGTGCGCGGCGAAGTCGTGATGCCGATGGCCGCGTTCCTGAAGATGAACCAGGAGCGCGAGGCGCTGGGGCAGTCGCCGGCGGCCAATCCACGCAACGCTGCGGCGGGGACGATCCGCATGGTCGAACCGAATACCGTGGCGCAGCGGCGATTGGATTTTTACGGCTACTTCGCGCTGCAACTGGCCGCAGGCGCCGAGGGCGAGAATGCCTTTGCGACCCAGGTGGAGACGCTGGACGCTTTGACCACGGCGGGATTTCGCGTGAACCCGCATCGTGAAGCGCTCAAGACGCTCGATCAACTGCAGGCCTTCGTGGCGCGTGCCGAAGAACAGCGCGTGTCGCTGGGCTATGAAATCGATGGCGTCGTCATCAAGGTGAACAGTACCGCGCTGCAGAAGCGGCTCGGCTTCACCGGCAAGGCGCCGCGCTGGGCGGTCGCGTACAAGTTCGCGGCGCGCGGCGGTGTGACGCGCCTGGAAGACATTACTGTGCAGGTGGGGCGCACCGGCAAGCTGACGCCGGTTGCCGTGCTGAGCGCGGTGCAGATCGGCGGCATCACGGTAACGCGCGCGACCTTGCACAACGCCGATGAGATTGAACGGCTGGGGGTGAAGATCGGCGACTTTGTGCGGGTGGAGCGCGGCGGCGATGTGATCCCGAAGATCGTCGAGGTGGTGGAAGACAAGGACCATCCCCGAGGGCACAAGCGTTTTCATTTTCCGGCGAAGTGCCCGGTATGCGGCAGCGAGATCGTCCGCACCGAGGGCGAGGCCGACTACCGCTGCGTGAACGTGGACTGCCCGGCGCGGCTGCGCGAGAGTCTGCTGCACTTTGCCTCGCGCGGCGTGATGAACATCGATGGCATGGGTGAGGCGGTCGTCACCCAGTTGATGGAGCACGGCCTGGTGCGTTCCGTTGCCGACCTCTACTCGCTCACCAGCGAAAAGCTGTTGACGCTGGAACGCATAGGGCAGAAGACGGCCGATTCGTTGATTGCGGAGATCGCACAGTCGAAGAAAGCGCCGCTCGATCGCGTGCTCTTTGGGCTGGGAATCCGCTTTGTGGGCGAGCGCACGGCGCAGTTGCTGGCCGATGCTTTCGGTTCGATGGATGCACTGCTTGCGGCGACGCCGGAGGACCTGGAGCGGGTGCAGGAGGTGGGTCCGCGTGTGGCCGCCGCGGTGCATGAGTTTTTCGCCGAGCCCCGCAACCGCGAGCTCATCGAGCGCCTGCGCCAAGCCGGGCTCACCTTCACCGCGGAACGGCGCAAACGTACGGCGAAACTGGAGGGCCTGACCTTTGTGCTTACAGGTACTCTGCCTAGCTTGGCGCGCGATGAGGCAAAAAACCGCATCGAAGCATCGGGAGGGCGCGTGTCCGGCTCTGTGAGTAAGAAGACAAGTTACGTTGTTGCCGGCGAGGATGCGGGATCGAAGCTGGACAAGGCCCGCGACCTGAAGGTGCCGGTGATCGGCGAAGCAGAATTACTGGAGATGCTGGGATGAAGAATGCACTGCCATTGTGGATCACATTCGGCGCCGCTGCGGTGATGGCGATGACGCCCGCGGCGCTTGCTCAGAACCTGCCGGCCGGCATTGGCGGCTACTGGAAGATCACCACGATGTACCCCAAGAAGCCGGTAGCCAGGCCTGGCTGCGATGCCAATCCGGCGTTCTTCAGCAAGATGGCGCGCGGCAGCCGCATCCTGATGAGCGATCGCAATATCGTGTGGGGCGGGGCAACGGCGACCGACCCGGCGGCGCGGGTCAGCATGGTGGATCCCACGGAGTTCAGCACGCATCATCTGGGATCCGGCGTGACCATGCACGAACTCAACCTGGATCGCGGCTCGAAGGTCGAAGTGATCAAGCTCGGCTCGCCGGGCACATTGCCCTTCGACACCATCGTGGTCCTGGACCCGAGCACGCTGTACTTCGAGCGCTGCGGCATCTTCATGGAAGCGGTCCACGACAGCGGCTTCGTGGCGCCGCCTCTGTCGAACCACCAGCAGTGATGGCAGCCAGGTACTCTGTTGAGCCGGTTGAGGTGACAAAGAGAATTACTTCGGCGCGAAGTATCCGCTGCGCGCGTGCACGACATAGCCGCCGCGCAGCGCGGTGAGATAGATGGTGCGGAAGGAGCCATCGGCGCGGAAGTCGGCCGGCTTGTAGGCGAGCGAGTACTGCGAACGCAGCTCTTCTTCCACCCGGTGAAACTCGTTGGAGATGTCCTCCAGCCGCTGCGGATAGAAGGCGTTGCCGCCGGTGGCCAGCGCCATCTTTTTCAGCACGTCGTCGCCGCGCTCCCGCGTGGGGCTGGTGTTGGTGCTGATGGTGAAGACGGTGGTCTCCGCGCGCTGGCACATCTTGATCGCATCGTCGAGATAGGCGCGGCTCTGGTTGTCGTCACCATCGGAAACCAGAATGAGTGCCTTGCGCACCTCGGCATTTGCGGGAACGCCTCGGAGCATCTGGTCGCGGCAGGCGTGGTAGACGGCGTCATAGAGCGCCGTGCCGCCGCCCGGCTTCAGACGGTTCAACCCGGTCTCCAGCAGATCCGGATTGTTGGTGAAGCCCTGCGTCACGTAGGAGGTGACGTCGAAGCCCATGATGAAGGCGCGGTCGGTGCGCGGCCGAAGGATGCTCAGAAGAAATTCGGTGGCGGCCTGCTGCTCAAACTTGAAACGCGCGCGGATGGAGGTGCTGGCGTCGATGACCAGGCCTACGCGCAGCGGCTGATTGGTCTGCTGGGCAAAGCTGTAAACCTGCGCCGGGGCGCGCTGATCGTCGAGCAGCGCGAAGTCCTGCTGCTGCAGGTTGTTGATGAAGTGGCCGTGATGGTCGGTGACGGTGAAGGTCAGGTTGACCTCGTTCACGTTGGTCTTAAGGGTGTAGGTTCCTTCGTCGCCGGGGGTCGCCTGCTCCAGCTCCTGATCGGTGTTCTGCGTGGGCGGTGCCGCGGGTTGCTGCGCGGCAGGTGTGGGCGGCGGCGGTGTTACCGGCGCAGCAGGTGGCGGAGCGGCCGGCTTTTGCGGCGCCGGCGCGCTGGGCGCATTGGGCAGCGTGCTCAGCGCGGGCTGCTGGGAAGTTGTCTGGGACGGGGACGACGACGCGGTCTGGGCAGCGAGCGGCTGCGACGTGCCAAACAGAGAAGCGGCGAGCAGGCCTGTCAAAAAAGCGCAAGAGACGAAAGCGCCGGAGACGCAATGCGATATGCCGAGGCGGCGCAAGCCCGAACGGCCCAGGGCAGAGGGAGGACGAGGACTCATGGAGGCTGCTTTCATTGTATGCGTTCCTTGCCCGCAGAAGCCGCTGCCGCTGCGGGAGGGCGCTGAATGGTCAACTCTGTGGTTAATTGTTGAAGAAACAGCTCCAGCTCCGCGGGCAGCGGCGCCGCAAAGGCAAGCGGCGCCCCGGTGACCGGATGCGACAGCGCGAGTTCCGCCGCGTGAAGGAAGTTGCGCTCAAGTTGCAGCGTCGGCTCCGGCGGAGCACCTGCTGCAAGAGCACGTCGGCGCGGGGTGTGGGAGCGGCCGGTTTCCGGCGCCAGGTGAAT
>DASQRJ010000383.1:0-3137 GCA_035642955.1 Acidobacteriaceae bacterium | reverse complement strand
CGCATGAGCAAATCGCGCGGTGGTGCAAGGAGAACGCGTAGGGTTCGGCGCAGGAGCGATGAGGCAAGCGCACCCAATGCAACCACCCCAATCTGGGCCGAGATTGCGTGGCCGGGCCAAGCCCCGGCCACCGCTCCGCTCCTCGCAATGACAGTTCTTCGTCGATACCGGGTAAGAGGTCGATGCCCTCAGTGCTGCACAGGAGCTGAACCGAACTCCTCGCCCACGTCTGGGCGCGTTTGTCGGCTTCCACTAGCACTACTTTGGCAGTTTTTCAGTGAGGAGCTTCTTACAGTGAGGGCACTGCCTGGGTGGAGGGCGCGCGAAGAGATCGAGGATGGCTTGCCTGATGGCCGGCATGCTCGGTTGTGGCGGTGGTTCCCCGACTCTTTTTTTTCCGTCCCGCTGCTTTGAGGCGGCGGGATTGTAGGAAGGCGTAAGCGATCATGGTCATCAGGGCGTGTCGGTGTAACCCGGTCCAGGATCTACCTTCGAAGTGATCGAGGCCAAGCTCCTCCTTGAGCTGCTGATGCGCCTGCTCACAGACCCATCTGGCTTTGATCGTGGCTGCGAGCATCTTGAGGTTCGTATCAGCCGGTAAATTCGACACATAGTATTTTTGTTCGCCAGTCGACCGGCGTTCGCCGACGAGCCAGACCTCGTCGCCTGGCATGCACTGCACACGATTATCAAGCATGCGGTGCTTATGGCCATCCGCAACGCGGATACGGCGGGCCGCGAAGAGACATGCCAGCCGACCTTTGGTGCCCCGTCGCCAGCTGATCCTTCGCCATTTGCTTCCGGCCAATAACGCTTCAGCAGCGACCGGAGGCTGATCCGGGACGTGATATTTGCGGGGCTTCCCGGCTTTCGCGATGGGGAAGATCAGGGCAACGTCGGCGGGATAGACATTCTGGCGTCGCGACAGGCCCACCGCCCATAGCAAACCGCGCTCGCTCAAAGCCTGACGGAAAGGCCCGCTGGAACCGTATCCTGCATCGGCAAGCACGCAGCCGAAACGCGCACCGGAGGCGATGACGCGGTCGATCTCCTCGAGCGCAATTTCCGGCTTCGTCAGAGCAATCTGCTTATCCTTCGGCACATGCGCCCGCGCCATGCGCTCAGGATCGTCTGTCCAGCTCTCGGGCAGGAATAGCCGAAGGCCCACCATCACTGGCACCTCGCGCGACGCCAATGTCACCGAGACCAGCGATTGGCAGTTCGCAGTCTTTCCGAGCGACGAGGCATATTGTGGCGCGACGCCTACCGAGTGATATCCCTTCTTGGCCAGGGTCGTGTCATCGATAACGAGAAACCCCGCGTCATCGCCAACCAAGCCATCTGCCTTCTTCAGCAGAGCTGCTTCGAGTGGACTACTATCCCAGACTCCGGCGGCCACGAAATGATGAAGCTGATCGTAGCCGATCTCGCCAGCGCGCATCGCCATCGGCTGAACGCTTTTGCGGTCTCCTGGACCAATCAGCCCGGCGATGTAGGCTGGACACATCCGTGCCCTCGTCTTGTGCCGTAGCGCAGCCACAAACGGCGCCAGCCAGCGATCGAGATCCGCTTGCCAGTCCTTTTCCATTGATCGGCTCTCCAAAGCCGATCAGCCATGAATCACCGATCCACCGATTCGGGAATCCCCTCGCGCGCAGAATCTGCCAAAGTAGTGCTAGTTCCTGTTCGTTCAGCCGCGCTTTCGCGTCTGCCAGATTCGCATATCAGTGCTGCGCTACTGCCCCAGACCATGGCGATGCTGCATCGCTCATGCCAATGCGCGTTCCATCTGCCGTCTGCACGATGACGTTCGGGCAGGCGAAGTTGATCGGCACGGCATTGTGCTCGACCATCTCGACCGGCCCTTCCGCCACCAGCGCATCGAGCACCGCAGCCGGCAGACGTATGTCAGCGCTCGCCTTGTCCACGCTGGAGACATCAATGCGCGGATGATGCGCCGCGGTCTCCACGTCCATGCCGAAATCGGCGATGAACGTCATGAGTTGGAACACCGAAGCCAGGATGCGGCGTCCGCCTGACGCACCGCCTGCAATGAACGGCCGGCCGTTCTCCGCCAGGATGATCGGCAACATGTTGCAGAGCGCGCGCTTGCCTGGCGCGATCGAGTTCGGCACGCCGGGACGCGGATCGAACCACATCATGCCGTTGTTCAGCAGCACGCCCGATTGCGGCAGCAGCACGCGGCTGCCAAACGAGGACATCAGCGTGGTTGTGATCGCCACGGTGTTGCCCTCGGCGTCGCATGTCGTCAGGTGTGTGGTGCAACTTTCGGCTGCGAGCGGCTCGGATTCACCCAGGCCGGCCAGTCGCTCAGCGTAGGCTTGCTTCATGACGCGTGCGAGCGTGCGATACCAGTCCGCGGACGGTTCGGCGCCGCCATAGGGTGCATCGGCCATGCCTTCGAGTACGCGCTTCAGGGTCGGCGCGGCGGTAAGCCCGCCGGTGAGTTGCAAGGTGCGCCCGCGCCAGCCGATCTGCTCGGCTTCCCGGGTGCGCACCTGACAATTGCGCATGTCTTCCAGTGAGAGCACGCCGCCCAGCGCCTTGACGTCGGCGGCGACGGATGCGGCGATCTCGCCTTCATAAAAGTCGCGCAGGCCAGCGCGGCCGAGCCGCTCCAATGTTTCCGGTAGGTTGCCTTGGCGCAGGAAGCCAGGCTTGCCCTGATAGGGTGGTGCCGGCGGCAAGCCGTTCGGCATGTAGACCGCGGCCGTCGTCGGGTAGAGCCTTATGGCCGAGCCCGAGGTGACGACCTTGAGCGCGGTATACCAGTCCTGCGGCAGACCGCGCTTCGCCAGCGCAATTGCGGGCGCGATCACCTCGGACAGCGGCAGCCTGCCCCATTGCCTGTGTATATACTCATAGCCTGCGACCGAGGCAGGGATGGCGACCGAAAGCGGCCCGTGGATGTTGATATCGCCCTCGACCTCGGGCCAGGCGAATAGGTCGGTTGTCATGCGGCCGGTTAGCTTATAGGTCGCGGGGTTAGTGGCGGCAGGGGCGCGTGGGCCGAAATCCACAACCTCGGCGCGCGGTTGGCCGGCACGGTGCACCAGCGCGAAGCCGATGCCGCCCAGGCCGGAATTCCATGGTTCGTGCGTTGCCAGTGCAAGCGC
>DASQRJ010000382.1:0-7739 GCA_035642955.1 Acidobacteriaceae bacterium | reverse complement strand
ATGGAGCTTGGGCCGCCAATCTCCAGGCCGCGTTTCCCCCGCAGAGCCCTTTCGATCCGGCGATAGTTCCAGATCCGCCGCGTGCGCCGGTGGACCTTGGCAAAAATATCCGTCACCAGCGAAGTCTAGCATCGCATGTGGCGTCATCCAGTGACCGGGTTTGCTCTCATTCGGGCTCTGCTCGCATCTCTTAATACAAAGCGGCAACACCGGTTGAGGTTGGCCGCGAACCCGGGAGCGTGCATTGACATCCACCCATGAAATTGCAGACCAACAACTGGACCGCCGGCTCGCCTATGCGCTGCTGCGCGTCATCATCGGAGTCAACCTTGCTGTTCACGGTATCAGCAGGCTGCTCGCCGGCCCGCATGCCTTCGCCACGTCGCTTGTAGGGATGTTCCATGCCACGGCCCTGCCCGCTTGGTCCGTCCTGTCCTTCGGCCTTGCGCTGCCGTGGGTGGAGGCTGCGCTCGGCCTGCTCATCCTGCTTGGCCTCGCGACGCGCTTCGCTCTCATCGCCGCCTCGCTCACGATCCTCATGCTCACCTTCGGCTCCACCCTGCGCCAGGATTGGCAGAGCGCCGGCCTGCAGCTGATTTATGCTGCCATCTACGCCGCATTGCTCGTCTTCCGCCAGGAAAATGCGTATTCCCTGGATGGGATCCGCCGCGAGCCTGCACCGTAATCCTTGCACCCGCGCCGCTTTGCGCGGCATCCTTCATGCAGCACAGAGAGGCCCTGAACCGATGTCCCACCCTCCGTTCACCGATGTCCCCGGCGCCATTGCCGAGATTCAGGCCGGCCACATGGTCGTGGTAGTCGATGATGAAGACCGCGAAAACGAAGGCGACCTGACGCTCGCCGCTGAATTTGTCACACCTGAGGCGATCAATTTTATGGCCCGTTACGGCCGCGGTCTCATCTGCCTCGCCCTCACCGAGGAGCGCGCCGACTATCTCCGCCTGCCGCCTATGGCGCAGGAGAATACCTCGCGCTTCGGCACTGCCTTCACCGAGAGCATCGAAGCCCGCGAGGGCGTCACGACGGGCATTTCGGCGGCGGACCGCGCGCAGACTATCCGTGTCGCCATCGACCCCGGCAGCACTGCGGCAGACCTCGCCCGTCCCGGGCATGTTTTCCCGCTGCGCGCACGCAAGGGCGGCGTCCTGGTGCGCGCCGGGCAAACCGAAGCCGCTGTCGACCTGGCACGCATGGCGGGTCTCATCTCGGCCGGCGTCATCTGCGAGATCATGAACGATGACGGCACCATGGCGCGCGTGCCGGATCTGGAGCGCTTCTGTGCCACCCACGGCCTGAAGATGCTGACCGTCGCGGAGATGATCCGCTACCGTCTGCGCCACGAGCGCTACATCCATCGCGTCGCCGAATCGCCGGTCCATACCCGCTACGGCGACTTCACCATGATTGCCTACGAGAGCGAGGTCAACGGCGGCGAGAGCCATCTGGCGCTGGTCCGCGGTCCCGTTGGCCAGGAACCGGATGCCGGGGACGTCCCAACGCTGGTACGCGTGCACTCCCACTGCCTGGCAGGCGATGTCTTCAGCGCCACCACCTGCGACTGCCGGGAGCTGCTCGAGCGCTCGCTCGAGCGCATCGCGCAGGCCGGCCGCGGCGCTCTCATCTACCTGCACAACAACAGCCCGGGCTTTGAACTGGATCGGCGCGAAGCACCGGCGCGCATCCTGCTGCACCGCGAAACCCGCGCCAGAGAAATGCATCCCGATCCGGCCCATGAAGAGCGCCACCAGCGTGTGCTGCGTCAGGTGGGCATCGGCGGTCAGATCCTCGCGGACCTGAACATCCGCAAGATTCGCCTGCTCTCCAACACCCCGACCCACGTCCCCGCACTGGAAGGTTTCGACCTGGAGATCGTCGAACAGGTGCCGATCCTTGACCCAGCACCGATTACTACTCCGCCGCGCACCCGCTAGCAAAAAAGAGACGCCATCCCGAAGGATGGCGTCTCCTGCAACCAGATCGTGAACTACAGGGTGGATTCGATCTCGAAACCCCAGGCTTCAAGTAACGCCTCAGGGATGTACTTGGAGTTCTTGTTACGACGGGCCCACTCCCGCAGACGTGTCGATCGCACGTACTGATCGGGGGTCAATTTGAACTCCTTCACCACCTGTTCGAACGATGTCACTGTGGGGACAACCGGACCGATTGGCTCCGGTTTACCCCAATTCGGATTTCCGCGACGCTTTGCCATGCGCTGTTTTTCCTCAACGTGGAGAGTCATTCGGATCTGAGACTCGGCCACTCGTCCGGCCACGACACATTCAGGGGCTGTGTCACCTCACTTTGATCCTCAGCTATCTTAGCCGAATTTTACGCAAAAATCAATGTCAGCCAAGGACTTAGACGGTATGAACCATAGGTAAGTAACGCCTTTCGATACATCGGACGCTAACACCCTCTTCGCCAACAATGCCTCCCCTTTTCAAGTACCTGGCACGGCTGACCATGATGCCGGAATCGAGAGATTCTGCACCAAAACCGGGGCGTCCCGAATTGGGCTACAACGGAAAACCCGCTCTCTACCACCTCCGTGCAATTCACCGTGCCCCGCCTGTGGATGAATCTCGCTACACCAGAGGAATCAAGGAAGGCAATACCGCCGCGACGGAGTTTTTTGATGGACATGACCTACCGCTTTCGATTTCTGATCTACCTCGCTGCATTCATGCTGGCCATGTCCCTCTGTTTTGTATACGCGGAACCTCTTCCCTCCCAAAACCACCTGTTGTTCCAGACTGCCCCGCAACGCGCCGGCTTTCTCGCCCCCCTGGCGCAGGAGCCGACCTTCGATCCCGCAGCTCTTTCCGCAGCGGCTCCCTTTGTCTCGCGCCGGATCCTGGAACAGTTGCCTGGGCACCTGCCTGGACACCATGGATTCTTCCATCGCGCGAAACACGCTCAGGTGTACGCTGTGCCGGCGATTAGCCCGAACCAGTCCTCAGCGCTCGGTCTGACTGTCGCAATGCCATCCGCTGCCCCCAGCGTCCGCTAGACATTTTCCCTGCAGGTACAGAGCGGCCAACGGAAGCTCTTGTGGCTTTTCGTTTAACGAAAAGACACACCGAGATACTCTCGGCCGCCTCACAGCATCAGGGAAAATGCTCTAATGCGCTCCTCCGATGCCCGCTGCACAACCCAAAGAGTCTCCATCCCTTCTTAACCTGCAACGACCCGCTATCCAGGCGCGTATCCGGGCGCGCCGTTGAGAGCGCGTAGAGTCAGGAGCAATAGGAGGATGACGGCATGAGCATGTTCAGGACGTGGACGGTTTTTTCGATAGGGGTGGCTGCGGGAGCGGCCGTAGCGCTGGCCTATGCACCACGCACCGGAGATAAGACCCGCAAACACTGGAAGCGCAAGCTTGACGACACCAGCGACTATCTCAAGGACACCGCAGACGATTTCAGCAAGCACGCCACCAAGGTCTATTCCCGCGCGCGCGATGTAGCCGACGATGTGGCCTCGCAGGCGGATACCTTCGCGCGCCGCGTCTCAAAGACCGCCACCAAGGTCGCCGACTCCTTCTGAGCCGGCCTCCACTTCCATAGCGGCCGTCTCACCCATTGGCGCTTCTGAAAAGCTCCCACGCCACGGCTGCCCACAGAACTGGCTACCATGAAGCTATGGACAGTCCAGCAGACGCGACCAAACCGGAAGCTCCATTCCGAATCCAGGACCGGGATTTCGTCGCTCTGGTTGACGGCGCCTTCGCCGATGCTGCCACCCGGAGCGGCCCCCATCTCCTCTGCCGCCCAGGCTGCGCCCAGTGTTGCGTCGGAGTCTTTGCCATAGGGCCTGCCGACGCCCTCAGGCTCAAGCAGGGATTGGCTACCCTCGAACAAGCAGATCCCGAGCGCGCTCGGCGCGTGCAGATCCGCGCCGCGGCATCGTGGCAGCGCCTCGCGCCGATCTTCCCGGGGGATTCCGCCTCCGGTCGTCTGGATGCAGACCAGAACGGCGATCCCGCCGACGGCTTCGAAGAGTTTGCCAACGAAGAGCCCTGCCCGGCCCTGGATCCCGAGCACGGCACCTGCGATCTCTATGCGTCCCGTCCGCAAACCTGCCGCGTCTTCGGGCCGCCGATCGCGACCGGTGAAGGATATGGGATCTGCGAACTCTGCTTTCAGACCGCGACAGCGCAGGAGATCGCCAATGCAGCGATCACACCACCGGCTGAAGAGCGTTCCGCCCGCCTCAATCGGGCCGCAGTCGCCGCCGGCGAGTCCCCCGCTTCCACCATCGTCGCCTTCGTCCTGAACTCCGCATAGGCGCGCCTTCACTGCCTCAGCCCCAAAATGGAACGGCCTTGCAGGCATCGATCATGAAGGAATTACCTGTTTAGATGACCGCGCGTCCATGGAAAGAGTTTCCCATGGCACATGAACCTTTTTTCAGAGCGCTGCATCTCACTATAGAACTCACGCTTGGTTCACAACTTGCCTCATCCCGAATCGAGCTCCGCGGTACCTGCCGCCTTCTGGGCATTTGACCGAGTGATAGCTGCATGGGCGATTACCTTCGCGAGGTGCAGGTGACTACATGGGTACCAATGCATCCTTGGCAAGTTCTTTGAAGGGTTGTACTTTTGGGAGCATCCCAGCAAGCCGATATTGCGGGGAAGTCGAAAGAGGCGAGTAAAAAGTGAAACTCGACGAGAGATCTATTTACCCGAATTTGAAGCTGACGATCTACAAAACTGGAATTCGCCAGAACCGCCTTGCCAAGATGGTAGGCATTCACGAGGCATATCTCAGCCGGATCGTAAACGGAAGCCGGGAACCAGGAGATGCACTGCGTCAGGCCATCGCCTCCGCACTTCACTCCGAAGTTGACTGGCTCTTCGAGCGGGAGAAGGTTGTGAGCTTCCCTGCATTCATTCATGAAGATCGCGCAGCTTCTTAACTCTGACGTACCGGAAACCCTGCTCTACCTTGGTTCCCTGTTGTGTGGTGCTCTGTCGTCTCGGTCTCTGGGAAAGCAGCACGAGAGTCGCACCTCCCCTCTCCTGCTACCTGCAAGTTTTTGTTGAATTGTAGTTCTGCCCTGTAGTTCTGCATTGGTTCTCCCGCTGTGAAGCTCCGCGGTGTCACGATCCCGTCGTGAGCTTCAGCAGCGCCTTCAACCCGGTCAGCCGCGTCATCTCGGCAGCGTGCCTGCGCTCGACGCCAGCTGTCTGACGGCTCCTCAGAGGCCCAGTCCGCCATCCACGCTCAGCACCTGCCCGGTGATGAACTTGGGGCCGGTGGCAAAGAAGAGCACCGCCGCTGCCACATCTTCGGGCCTGCCGTTGCGCCGCATCGGCGTCTTTTCCACAAAGTGTTCGTACTCCGGATCGACCTCGCCGTTGACGATCATGCCCGGCGCCACACAGTTCACGCTGATCTCCGGCGCCCAGGCCTTGGCCATGGTCTTGGTCAGCATGTGCAGAGCAGCCTTCGACACGCAGTAATGCCCGTGTGTGGCCCACGGGTGCAGGCCGCCCAGTGAGCCGATGTTCACGATGCGTCCCTCGCGCCGCTTCAGCTCGGCATGCGCCGCCTGCGCCATCAGGAACGGGCCGCGCGTGTTGGTGTTCAGCATCGCGTCCCATTGCTCGAGCGCGATGGACTCGAGCGGCAGCGTCTCGAAGACGCCCGCGTTGTTCACCAGCAGATCGATCCCGCCCAGTTCGCGCATGGTTGCGTCGACGGCGTCCCGGACGCACGCCGGATCGCCCAGATCGCAATACACTGCCGCCGCCCGGACGCGATGTTTGCGGATCGCATCCACGGTAGCCAGCGCATCCATTTCTGAGGTCCGATAGGTGATCGCGACATCCGCGCCTTCGCCAGCCAGCGCCAGCGCCAGCTGGCGTCCGATCCGCTTCGCCGCGCCCGTCACCAGCGCGGTCTTTCCCTTCAGTGATTGCATATCTTTCGATTCTATCGACCTGGTGGCCCATCGCTCATCGCAACACCCACGCGCGAGTCCGCGCAGCCGTAATAGAGCCACCAGCGTTCGTGGAACCAGACCAGCCCTTCGGCAAAGGTGGTGCCCGCCGCATACTGCCCGCTCTGCTCCCACGGCAGCTTGGGCTGGAAGAACGGCGTCGCCGGCCGTGCCATGAGCTTTGCCGGATCGGTTGGATTGAACACCGCCTGTCCCACGGAATAGGTCCCCGCCGCGAGCGTTCGATCACGCGATGCCTCCGCGTTCTTACCCTCCCCGCCTGCGGCGTTTTTGCCGTTGGCGCCCGCGGCGTTCTTGCCGTTGGCGCCCGCGGCGTTCTTGCCGTTATAGACAAGAACGATGCCATATTTCGTCAGCACCGGTGGCGGCCCCACCTCCGGCAATCCGCTGTCGAACCTCCCCGGTCGCGCGCGCATCAGGACCTTCGGCTGCCCGTCCGCGCTCTCCACCGGCATCCAGTGCACCAGGTCGTCCGATGTCGCCAGGTGGATCTCGCCCTCGCCCCAGTACATCCAGTAATGCCCGTCGAACTTTGCGGCGATACAGCGTCCTTTCGTCACACACTCGGTGACAATTCCCGCCGACTTGTACTTCAGCCCCGCGTACTTCCCCATCCCGAATGCCGGCCCGTGCTTGGTCCACCTGTGCAGGTCCGGCGACGTGGCGATGCCGACCCGATACGTCACCCGGTTCCATTGCGTGTAGGTGAGGACATAGCCGCCATCCGGCGATTCCACGATGCGCGGATCTTCCGTCCCGCCCGGCCATTCGCGGGCCTGCTCGCTATCCTTCGCCGGGTAGAAGACCGGCGTTGCCTCGCGCGAGAAGTGCAGGCCATCGTCGCTCACCGCCAGCCCCAGCCGCGAGGTATGCATCCCGATCTGCATCGTGCCGCTGTCGTCTTCGGCACGGTAAAGAACGTAGACCTTCCCGTCGCGCACGACTGCGGCGGGATTGAAGGTGTGCAGCGCCTCCCAATGCACCGGCTTGCCGAGAATCGGATCCATAAAAACCGACTCCGGCCGTGCCGTGATCACCGGCTGCGCATTCTCTGGCCGCGTGAACGGCCCCAGCATCCACGCCTGCATCGCTTCGTTCGATTGTGCGTGGCTCACCCAGGGCGACAGCAGGAACCAAACCACGGAGAGACGAGACCATCGCATCGCAGCCCACTTTATAGCAGCCCTGCTGCCGGATGCTTCACGGGTAAGCAGACACAGTGGCGAATACCGAAACATCCCGTTCACCGCGTCGTATCGTTATTCGTTTTCTTTCGCCCGGTCTCCCACTAAGGAGATCGAGAACGGTTGCAAGCGAAGCACCCGTCACGGAGTGGTCGTCAACGCGCAGCAGAACATCGCCCGGCTCTATGCCATCCAACTCCATTTTCCCGTCGTGCTTTGGAATTCCGCTGATAACGATGACGCCATCCTGCTTCACTTGGACAATCAAACCCACGCATGCAGCATCAGCAGCGTTCACGGTGGTTTCTGGTTGGAGATAGGCGACGCCCGCCGGATAGTCGAGCTCCAGCCTGAATCGACGGAGCACGTTCCCGGAGAGTGCTCCTACGATCGGAGCTGTCATATCTTCGGAAACAAATCTCTCGTACACCCCGGCAGGACGGGAGACCATGCCCACGTTTTTCAGTTGAATACGACCCCACGTTATCTCCGGTATCCGAAGCATCTTGTTTGTCACATCAAACTGTTTGCCCACCATGTTCGCGGCACCCACGGCGCCGGTGG
>DASQRJ010000381.1:0-7555 GCA_035642955.1 Acidobacteriaceae bacterium | reverse complement strand
CAGCCGCGTGCGCATTGAGCCGGTTCCGTCCGGAACGACCGCGAAGAATGCATCAGCCGTGCCGGCCCGAGGAGGCGCATGAAGCTGCTGCCCGCGCTGGGCCGCCGTCTGCTTTACACGCTTCCCGTTGTCTGGCTGGTGGTTTCGCTGGTCTTTCTGATGATTCATCTCGTCCCGGGTGATCCAGTGGCGCAGATGTTGGGCGAGGGCGCCACGCCAACGGATCTGGACCTGCTGCGTCATCAGTACGGGCTCGATCTGCCGTTGAGCCAGCAATACCTCCGCTACTGGCAGGGGGTATTGCACGGGGATCTGGGACACTCGTTGCGGCTGAATGACTCAGTGACCCACCTCATCCTGCAACGCTACCCATACACATTGGAACTGACCCTGGCCGCTCTGATCATCGCGTTACTCGCAGCAATTCCGGCGGGCATCCTCGCCGCACTGCATCGCGGCAGATGGCGCGACAACACAGTCGGAGTGGTGTCTCTCTTCGGGTTGTCGTTTCCTGCCTTTGCGATGGGTCCTATCGCCATCCTGCTGGTGTCGATCAAGCTGGGTTGGCTGCCGGTATCGGGGGCTGGATCGCTGGCGCACCTTATTCTGCCGGCAATCACGATGGGTTCGGGATTGGCTGCCATCCTGACCCGGATGGTGCGCACCGCCATGCTGGAAGAACTAGGGCAGGACTACATTCGGACTGCTCGCGCCAAAGGGTTGCAGGAACGCACGGTGCTGTATCGTCATGCGCTGCGCACCGCGCTGATCCCGATTGTGACGCTGGTGGGGTTACAATTCGGCGCGCTGCTGGCCGGCGCCATCGTGACGGAGACGATCTTCAGTTGGCCGGGCGTGGGCAGGTTGACCATCACGGCCATCTCCAATCGTGACTATGCGCTGGTCCAGGGTTGCATCCTTGCTGTCGGATTGACCTACATCCTTGTCAACCTCGCGACGGATATCCTCTACGCAGTTCTGAATCCGCGGATCCGAGCCTGAGTGCTCTCGCGTCGAACAAGACTGGAAAACTGCGGCAAGCCCAAACTAAACGTCGAGATGGACGATCCGCGCGCTCAATTCGTTGGTTGCAATGTTGAGCCATGCGACGCTGACGGGAAGCCGGAATCTGCGCGGTCCGGCGCTCCCCGGATTTAGAAACAGCACGCCGCGACGCCACTCGATGAGCGGTTTGTGAGAATGCCCGAAGATGACTGCCGCGATGCCGGCGGCCTCCGGATTGAGGTCGAGTTGCTGCACGTCGTGGAGCATAAAGATGCTGCGACCACTGAGTTCGACCACCTCTGTGGGCGGCAGATCCCCGCACGGACCGCCCTCGTCGATATTGCCGCGAATGGCGGTGACGGGTGCTATGGCGCGCAGAAGGTGCAGGATGGCCGGATCACCCACATCCCCGGCGTGAAGAATGTGTTCCGCACCTTGCAATGCTTTCATCGCTTCCGGACGCAGCAGGCCATGCGTGTCGGAGATGACGCCGATGCGCATGGACTAGAGCCCAACCGCCATACGCGTGCGGGGATCGAGATAGTCACGCAATGCATCGCCGATGAAGTTGAAGGAGAGGACGCAGCCCATCACGGCCAGAGCAGGGAAGACCACCAGATGCGGCGAGTCGAAGAGATGAGAACGCGCGTCGTTCAGCATGGAGCCCCAACTCGGCGCAGGCGCCGGAATGCCGAGCCCGAGGAAGCTCAGTGTCGCCTCGGCCAGAACGGCGCCCGCCATGCCGATGGCAGCCTGCACCAGGATGGGTTGCACGATGTTCGGCACAATGTGGCGAATGAAGATGCGCACATCACTCGCGCCTAACGCGCGCGCGGATTCCACAAATTCACGTTCGCGAACCGCCAATACCTGGGCTCGCACCAGTCGCGCATAACCGACCCAGCCGCTGATGGAGAGCGCGAGCACAAGATTGAAGAGTCCGGGACCGAGGAAGGCGACAAACGCGATGGCCAACAGGATGCCTGGCAGTGCGAGAAATGCGTTCATCACGAAAATATTGAGAGCAGTATCAATCCAGCCGCCGTAGTAGCCCGCGAGGCCGCCGATCAGCATGCCGAGCGAGAGAGAGATGGCAACCACACTGACCGCTACGATCAAGGAGATGCGCGCGCCATAGAGAATGCGGGAGAGAACGTCGCGCCCGAGTTCATCCGTGCCAAACCAATGTGCGTGGCTGGGGGAGAGCAGGCGATGACTGAGATCGATAGCGGCGGGGTCATACGGCGCAGCTATGGAGGCCAGCAGGGCCATCATCACGAAGAGTACCAGCAGCGAAACTCCGATCACCGCCAGGGGTTGATGTTTAAACCGGTAGCTGAGCGTCGCGCGGGCCATGGCGGCATCATCGCACAAACCTGAATGGAAACTGTATGGGGTAGTTGCGCGGTACCCGGGAGCGCATTTATAAGCATCTCCGAGCAGTCATCTGACTAGAGGTTCACCAGCATGACATTTTGTGGCCGACGTTTCCTTCCGTTTGCGCTCTTGAGCTCTTTATCGCCAATGGCGTTGCTGCGTGCGCAGCAGGCGCCCCTTGATCTGCCGGGGGATGTAAGGCAGCTGCTCAGCTTGACCAATCAGGACCGCGCCGCGCAGGGGCTGGGACCATTGAAATGGAGCCCGGAACTGGCACAGGCTGCTCAGGCGCATGACGAACTGATGGTCCAACACGGCGATCTGCAGCACCAGTTTGCTGACGAGCCGGATGTGCCGACACGCGCGGGCCAGGCGGGTGCGCACTTTCGAGCGGTCGCGGAAAACATCGCGCTGGGCCCGAATGCGACAGACATCGAAAGGCAGTGGATGCACTCCGCGATGCATCGCACCAACATCCTCGATCCGCAGATGAACATCATTGGCATCGCACTGATTCACAACCGAGGTGAGGTATGGGCGGTTGAGGACTTCGCGCATGCCGTGGAAGCCCTTGGCCCCGCGGAGATCGAGAACCGGGTCATCGGTCTGCTGGCAGAGCAGGGAATGCAGGATGCGAGGGCGACCGTGGATGCGCGGCAGACCTGCGAGATGCCGCACGGGAGCGCAGGGGGATCGAAGCCCCGTTTCATCATGCGCTGGGAGGGATCGGACCTGAGCCGTCTCCCGGATGTTCTCGTGAGCAAGCTGCACACTGGACAATTCCACTCTGCCGCTGTCGGTGTTTGCGACAGCGCACATCCTGGCCAGGGATTCACCACGTATCGGGTTGCAGTGCTGCTTTACTAGACTGGCTTAATTCGAAGCAGGGGTTGTAATCACGCCGCAGGCGATCCGCGCGCCCGAATTTCCGGATGGGTCGGTTATCATGTCGTCGGCTTTTGCGTGAATGACGATCGACGTGCCATCCGTTGTGAAGACGGAATTGATTGCATTCGGGTCGAGCGATACGCCCTTTGTGCTGAACTCAGCTTTGTCTGTGCCGTCCGGCTCTACAGTCAGGTTGAAAGGCATGTCACCTGCATGTGGCCCATCCGGATTCCTTATGCCGTGCTGCTTGCTGCCAGGATTGAAGTGGGCGCCCGCGGACTTGAAGTCGGGCGGATCGCATTTTGCGTACTGATGAATGTGAATGCCATGCTCCCCTGGGGGCAGATTTTTCAAATTCACTCGCACATTCACGGCCCCCTTTTTGCCGGGGCGCAGTGTCACGGTTCCGGCGTCCTTACCATCCGCGGTGTGGATAGCTACGACAACCGGCTTCACCCTCGCGGCACCTGCTGAAAGTGCTGTCGCTGCTATGAAAACGCCCAGAGTCATCATCCGTTCAAGTCGCATGTTTTTCCCTCCCGCATTTCCAGTCTATTGTGCTCTACGTGTTCGTCTGTTGCTATGCGTGGCTGGTTGCCGGTTCCACACCGACACCGGCCTGTGTAGGCTCCATTGCCAACAGATTATTGAAGCGGTTGAAGTAATTGAATAAACCGCTAGCTGCCATCAGCTCCACGATTTCGCCCTCGGTGAAGTGAACTTTCAGATCCTCCAGTTCTGCCTCATCGAGAGCTCGCTCATTCCGTGTAAGGCGCTCTGCCAGTCGAAGGGCCATCTTCTCACGGGGAGTGAAGCTATCGCTATCCTCGAAATGAGGCAGCGCGGCAATCTGCGCGTCGTTATATCCCAGCTTCTTCGCGAGGAGAGAATGCGATGCGAGGCAATACTCGCAGTTATTCATTTGTGAGGTACGCACAATGACCAATTCTTTTAGCGCCGTAGGCAAGGTGCCGGTGTTCAGCACCGCCTCCATGTGCGCGATCATCGTCTGTAGAATCTCGGGGCGGTGGGCTACGGTGCGAAACATATTCGGCACGTTACCGCGCTGCCGCACATAGCGATCGTAGATCTCTCCAACAGCTTCGCTGACGTCTCGTCTTCCCAGTCTTGAAATGCGGGCCATAGTTGTTACCTCGCTCCAATATTTCACTTAGTGTATCTGGAGGCTGCAGCCTTCCGGAGCTGGAAACTCGTCAGCAGACAGGGCTCTGACAGGACCGCGCGAGGGCTTTAAGCGGACTTAGAGCATTTTTCCTGATGCTGTGGAGTGGCGAGTGGAGCTCGGCGTGACTATTCTTTACGGAAAAGCCACAGGGACCTTCGCTTGCCCCTCTGCACCTACAGGAAAAACGCTCTAGTCTCGCGTGGACGAGAGAACTTTGCTCGTCAGCGTAGGGATTGTCCAGCCTTGACCCTCTTGCAGCAGGCGCCATGCCTGCTCTGGCCGTTCGGCGAGGAGTGAACGAAGATGATCGATAGGCTCACTTTCACCATCGTCCGCCAGCGAGAAGGTGCCGTAGTGGATAGGCATGCTCGCCAGAGGCTTGAGAATGCCATGTGCCTCCAATGCCTCTTCGGGGCCCATGTGCACTGGCCCCATAAACCATCTTGGGCGGTAGGCCCCGATGGGCAGCAGCGCCAGACGCGGTGCCGGGAATCGTGCCGCTATTTCAGCGAAATGGGGGCCGAAACCGGTATCTCCGGCGAAGAGAATGCCACCGTTCGCGGATTCAATATGCCATCCGCACCACAGGGTTCGGTTTCTATCGAACAAGCCGCGTGCGGAAAAATGCTGCGCCGGGACGCAGTGGATAACAACCTCACGAAAGGGCTGATGCTGCCACCAGTCCAACTCCACGATGGAATGAAAGCCGAGCCGCCTGAGCCGCGCTGCAACGCCCAGCGGACAGTAGATCGTTGGGGCGTCGCGCCGTCTCAGCCGGCGCAGCGTTCTGGTATCCAGATGGTCATAGTGGTTATGGCTCAGTAAAACGACGTCGATCGGTGGCAGGTCTTCAAAGCGGATACCTGGTGCTCGATGCCGGCGCGGGCCTGCGAATTGCACGGGACTGGCACGATCGCTCCAGATCGGATCGGTGATGACATTGAGTTCACCGATCTGCAGCAGGACGGTTGCGTGATTGACAAATGTCACGCGGAGTTCGCCCGCCGCCAATCTTTCAGGCGGGGGCGCGCCGCGCGGAGTGCTGATCCATTTTGGCCACGCGGTCTTCTCGCGATGGGTGAGCCATTCGAGGATCGCCCGGAATCCCGGCTGCTGAGGCGCATGCGGGGTGAAGAAGCCCCCGTTCTGGCAGTGGTCTGAGTCCGGCCAACGCATGGACCTATGAATGCACGGCACGGCCATCTTCCGCAATGAGGATCCGGTAAATTCATGTGTGCCAGTGATCATTCAGTGACCACCCGATCCTGCACCTGCCCGGAAGTGGCGGATGAAAAACGTTAGTGGTACAACAGCCAGCGTTGCACGCGCCGCCGCCGATGCCTGGAAGATGCGGCTGACAAGTATAGATCCCAGATTCGGCGCGATCCCGCACCAGAACGAACTGATGGCTCGCGATCACCCGATCTCCTGGTTGGACAGCCTCCGGGTGGAGAAGCGCGTGAGATACAAGAGCATACGAACATCGCAGATCAAGGTAGAAGGCCTTCGCGTTGTCCCAGAGTGAACCAGAAGGTCGCTCCCTGGCCGACCGCGCCGTTCGCCCAGATGCGCCCGTGATGACCGTGAATGACACGCGCAACGGTGGCCAACCCAATGCCCGAGCCTTTGAAATCCTTATCGCCATGCAAGCGGTTGAAGGCCCCGAATAGCTTCTCCGCATAGACCATGTCGAAGCCCGCTCCATTGTCGCGCACGTACCAGGCCTCCTGCTCCCGGTCCCAGCCGAAGTGGACCTCCGCCTGGAGTACCTTCGAGGTGAACTTGGCGGCGTTGCCCATGAGATTCTCAAGCACGACGCGGGTGAGTCTTGGATCGGCATACGCATCCAGTCCAGGCTCAATATCGAAGGACAGCTCACGGTCTCGGTTCTGCTCCCGCAGATCGGAGGCAACGGACTCCGCCAGGCCGCTCAGGCTGAAGTTCTCCCGAACGATCTCGGTTCGGGTGATACGCGAGAGCTGAAGCAGCGCATCAATAAGCTGCCCCATGCGTTGCACGCCGCCGCGCACCCGGTTGATGTAGTCTATGCCGCTGTCGTCGATTGCCGCGGCATAGTCTTCCTGAAGCGCCAGGCTGAATCCATCGATTGTGCGCAAGGGCGCCCGCAGATCATGGGAAACGGAGTAGCTGAATGCTTCGAGCTCGCGGTTGATACGTTCCAGTTCTGCCGTACGCACGCGCACGCGGTCTTCAAGGGTCGCGTTCAACGACCTTACCTCTGCAGCCCTGGCCTCCGTCTCCAGCTGTGCGAGCACAACTCGCTCGCCAGCAATCTCCGCCGCAAGACGTAAACCGCGTTCGCGTGTGAATTGCCAGAAGGCAAACAGGATGAGCAGGAAATCCAGAGCGCTGGCTAATATCACAGCGACTTGCGCACGCGTGGTGCTGTTGTTCGTCGTGACGGTTCGGATGGCAAGCAGCCTGTCTTCTTCTGCTTCCATCGCATCGCACATGGCGCGGATATGGTCCATTTCGATCTTGCCGGGGCCGCTGACCAATAGGGCCGCGGATATATCCGGACCACCGTGTCTGCGCATCTCGACAGCCCTCTGCAGCACGAGCATTCTTTGGCTCACTGCAGCGCGGAGATACTGGACCCGTTCCTGCTGGCTGGGATTGTCCGATATCAACTACTGCAAGCGAGCCAGTTCGCCGGGCAGCTCCTGCTGGGCCGTCGTGTATGGCTGCAGGTAGCTGCGTTGTCCGGAGATGAGATAGCCTCGCTCGCCCGCCTCGGCGTTCACAGCCGATCCGAGTACGCGCTCCACCTGATGCACCACCTGCCAGCTATGGGATAGCCATTGGGCGTTCGTGGCCAGAGTGCGAACCGCCTGGAACGCCCACCAGGCATTCAGAAACACGATGATCCCCGCGACGAGCAGCAGGGACGGGAAGAGGGCGGATTTGAATCGAGGCTTCATAACACGTCTCCTCATCCTAATGGCGCCCCGCTCCTTTGCAGCGGTTGGTTCTCACTTGATGTTTGATCTGCCGTCGCTCGCGTCGATGAGATCGTGGCCGCCTTGTGCAATTTCACACGGTCAATGTTTCGGTCGCCGAATGTGCCAAACTGGCGTC
>DASQRJ010000380.1:0-2382 GCA_035642955.1 Acidobacteriaceae bacterium | reverse complement strand
AAAATCCCAACGACAACTCCGCCCACTTCCCCCTTTTCACCTTCCGCAAGATCCATCCGGAGATCCTCGACTACTGGATTAGCGTGAAATACGATGACGCCAAGAACAAGGTCGCCGTCGAAGACGAGATTCGCGAGATGCTTCGCCGCCGCCGCAAGGTCCACTCTGACCAGCCAGACAACTTCGCCATCTTCACCTCGGATTCGCTGCTCGAGCTGTGGAACTCGCTCACCGGCGGCCTGTTCATCTTCCTGGTCGGCGTCTCCAGCGTTGGCCTCATGGTCGGCGGGGTCGGGGTCATGAACATCATGCTGGTCTCGGTCACTGAACGAACCCGGGAGATCGGTGTGCGCAAAGCGCTCGGCGCCACGCGGCGCACCATCATGCTGCAGTTCACGCTGGAAGCCATGACGCTCTGCGCCTTTGGCGGCACCATCGGCATCCTCATCGGCGCCATCCTCACGCTGCTGCTCAAGCTGATCCTCGGCTCCGTGCTGCCCGCACAGATGTCCATCATCTGGGCCATGACCGCATTCACCGTCTCGTGCTTCATCGGCCTGGTCTTCGGCATCTACCCCGCCTGGAAGGCAGCCACCCTCGATCCCATCGAAGCCCTCCGCTACGAGTAACGAGGCAGCATAAAACGGGATAAAGTCAGATAGCCCACAACTCCCGGCGTGAACGACCAAAGGGAGCGATCCTAACTACACGCGCCAAAGGCGCAATCGCCGGGACGGCCAGTCCCGCCTCCGCCCGTGCGGCAAGCACCTCGAATCCTTGAACGCTCTCCTCATCGCCGAGATCGTCGCCGGCATCACCACCGTCCTCGCCTGGGCCGGCATCGGCTACTACCTGCTCGCCCTGTGGAGTGCGCGCTCCTTCGTGCGCAGCCTCCGCCGCCCACAGTCCAGCTTCACTCCCGCGGTCAGCATCCTCAAGCCCGTCCGCGGCCTCGATCACGAGATGTACTCCGCCTTCGCCAGCCACTGCCGACAGGAATACGCGGGCGAATACGAGATCCTCTTCGGGGTCAGCGCGCTCGACGATCCTGCCGTTGCCGCTGTCCACCAGCTTCAGGAAGAGTTTCCCGATCACGCCATCCGCATCATCGAATGCCCTAAGCTGCTGGGCGCGAACGGCAAGGTCTCGAACCTCACCCAGATGCTCCCGCACGCGCGCCATCCCTACATCCTCATCAATGACAGCGATATCGTCGTCTCCCCTTGCTATCTCGCGAACGTCATGGACGGCTTCGCGCCGTCGCCTGAACGCAATCATGGGCGCGATCGCTCCGTCGGCATGGTCACCGCACCCTATCGCGGCCGCGCCCATGGCCTGCCGCGCCAGCAGCCGACGCTCGGCTCGCGCATGGAAGCACTCGGCATCTCCACCGACTTCATCCCCGGCGTGCTCACCGCGCGCCGCATCGAAGGTGGCATCCACTTCGGCCTCGGCTCCACGCTCGCCGTCTCCCGCGAGGCGCTGGAGCGCATCGGCGGCCTCGCGCCGCTGGTCGATTACCTCGCCGACGACTACGAACTCGGCGCGCGCATCGCCGCCGCTGGTTACGCTGTCGAGCTCTCCTCGGAAGTTGTCGAGACCTGGGTGCCGCCCTACAACGCAGCCGGTTTTTTTGAGCATCAACTGCGCTGGTCCCGCTCCACGCGCGACTCGCGCCGCTGGGGCTATGCCGGCCTCGTCTTCACCTTCGGCCTGCCCTGGGCCTTCTTCAACCTCATCGCCAGCGGCCTCAGCCTGGAAAGCATCGCGCTCTTCGTCCTAGCCCTGCTGGTCCGCGTGGCGCTCGCACTGGTCGTCGGCGTCGGCATCCTCCGCGATATGCAGGTCCTGCGCGATCTCCTGCTGCTGTTGCCGCGCGATCTCATCGCGCTCTGCTTGTGGGCCTGGAGCTTCGCCGGCGACACCGTCACCTGGCGCGGCGAACGCTTCCTGCTGAAGCGCGGCAAATTGACTCGCCTCGACACCCCGTCGAGACCCGTCTGACCGGAAATCAGGCCCGCCCCGGAACGCTCGCAGTGCCACCACGCCGGGTGCCCTACCCTACGCATCGCGGAGGGTGGCGCGTTCGTATGCGCTCAAATGAATTTTGTCATCTCGAAGCGAGGTGAAGTCGAGGGATCTGCTGTTCTTTTTCCCGAAACGAATCACACCCCCTGCACCTCAGCAAAAACCTGCCAAATCACCCCACTCGATTTGCTAGCCTTGAAATAGGGAGAGTTTGCGTGTGCCCGGATCGCTCGTTGTCTTCTGGTGTCCGCGCCGCTAAGTCCTTTCGCAAGACGATTTTACGGGCAAGTCCTTTAGAATGACGATTTTGACCCTCGGAAGAGCGCCCAAAGGTAATAATATACTTGACTAATG
>DASQRJ010000379.1:0-2624 GCA_035642955.1 Acidobacteriaceae bacterium | reverse complement strand
TATTTGCGGGACATCACACTAGGGAAACTCTGCACAGGTCACGTTGACTGACCGATACTGTGTGCAATGGGCAGTAGCGCTCAGGAGCCGAGAGAATCGATGAAGCAGACGACCTTTGCATCGGCGGCGTGGGAGAAGAAGGGGAAGGTTACCCGCCGGGAGCGGTTTCTGGCGGAGATGGACCAAGTGGTCCCGTGGGCCTCGATCCTCTCGCTCATCGAGCCGCATTACCCCAAGGCCGGCAACGGCACCCAGCCGATGCCGATGGAGCGGATGCTGCGGATCTACTTCATGCAGCAGTGGTTCAATCTCTCGGATCCGGCAATGGAAGATGCGCTGTACGACTCGGAGTCGATGCGGCGCTTTGCCGGCGTGGAGCTCATTGACGATGCGGTGCCGGACGAGTCGACGATCCTGCGCTTCCGGCACCTGCTCGAGCGGCATCAGCTGACGCAGAAGATCTTCGAGCTGGTACGTGGGCTGCTCGAGCAGAAGCGGCTGCTGCTGAAGTCTGGGACGATCGTGGATGCGACCATCATCGATGCGCCGCCCTCGACCAAGAACGAAGCCAAAGCGCGAGATCCTGAGATGAAGCAGGGGAAGAAGAACTCGCGCGAGTGGCACTTTGGGATGAAGGCGCACGTGGGCACGGACCTCAACGGCCTGGTGCACACGGTGGTGACCACGCATGCGGGCGCATCCGACTTCAGCCAGCTGCCCAAGCTCCTGCATGGAGCGGAGCGGGAGCTTTATGGGGATCAGGCCTACTGGAGCGAGTTGCACCGTCTGGCCGCCAAAGAGCACGGAGTGCGCTACCGGGTGAACCGAAGAGCCAACCCGGGTCGGCCGCTCACGGAGCATCAGCGCAAACTCAACCGGCTGCGTTCGGCGACTCGAGCGCGCGGCGAGCACGCCTTCAACGTGGTGAAGCGCCTCTGGGGCTTCAGCAAGGTGCGTTACCGAGGGCTGGCGAAGAACACCGCACGCCTGTTTGCTGCCTTTGCCTTGGCGAACCTGTACATGGTCCGACGTCAGTTGCTGCCAATACGGGAGGCGTGTCGCTGCTGAGCGGGCAAACCCGCAGAAGCGGCCTGAAAAGGCCGCCTCAGAGGTTGAATCCGCACATTTGCGACCGAAAATCATGCTGATCCGACCTGATTTTTCACTAACGACTGCACTCGCTACGGCCTGTGCAGACTTTCCCTAGTGTGATGTCCCGCAAATAACTTTGCCAAGGCGTTCGAGTTTCGCGAGGATCGAGTCTGCGGTAGCAGTCCACATAAAAGGCTTCGGGTGTTGATTGTAGCGTTCGACAAATTCGCTGATCTTGCGCTTGAGATCCGGCACGGAGTCGAACGAGCCGCGACGAATGGCGCGCTGCGTAATCAACCCGAACCAACGCTCCACCTGATTGAGCCACGAGGAGTAGGTGGGAGTGAAGTGAACGTGGAAGCGCGGACGGCGAGCCAGCCAAGCCTTGACGCGGGCGTGCCGGTGCGTTCCGTAGTTATCGATGACCAGATGCACGTCCAACTGCTCGGGAACGTTCGCTTCGATGTGGCGCAGGAAGCTCAGAAACTCCTGATGGCGATGGCGAGGCTTGCATTGGGTGAAGACCTGACCGTTGGCGATATCCAAAGCGGCAAAGAGCGTTGTGGTCCCATGGCGGATGTAATCGTGCGTGATTCCCTCGACGTATCCGAGACCCATCGGAAGCACCGGCTGGGTACGCTCGAGGGCCTGCACCTGGCTCTTCTCGTCTACGCACAAAACCAGGGCGTTTTCCGGCGGATTGAGGTACAGCCCGACCACATCGCGCAGCTTTTCGATAAAGAACGGGTCGGTAGAAAGCTTGAAGCTTCGGGACCGGTGCGGCTGCACGCCAAAGAGCGACAGGTAACGCTGTACGGTGCTCTTGGAAATGCCGGTCTCACCGGCCAGCTCGCGCACACTCCAGTGCGTCGCACCCTGCGGGCGGTTCTGCAGGGCGGCATTCAGCAGCGCCGCAATGTCATCCTCACTATGCGTGCGCGGTCGGCCGGGTTTGAGCTGATCGTGCAGCCCCGCCAGGCGCTGCTCCCGAAAGCGCTTGCGCCAATTGGTGATCGCCGGCGGCGTCACTTTCAGCCGACGAGCCGCATCCCGGATCGACACGCCACTCTCAGTCATCAATATCATGTTCGCGCGACGCACCAGCCCGTGCGGCAGGCTGCGTGAGGCCGTGATAGCCTCCAAATCACCGAGCTCTTGCGGCGTCAGTTGCAACGATGCACCGCGTTTGTGTTTGAGCATGAGTGCTGTCCCCGAGGCACCAAAGATACCTCTTCGACAGCCAGGTAACGTATTAGTTTCTTATGGGACATCACACTAGCAGCCCCTTCACATCGCCGATGTCGCCCGTGAGAACCGCCAACACGAGATCGTCGTTTCCGACATACTGGCGATAGTATCGAGCGGCCATTCCCGAATCGACGCTCACCAACGGATCCACAGCATATAGTCGCTTAGTAGGTACCCAACCAGAGATGTCGTTTCTGGCATTGTTGGGCCTTGGGTAACGAATATAGGCCCATTCCCCGCAAAGAAATCCTACGTCCACGCGATCACCCGGAATGAGATACGAG
>DASQRJ010000378.1:0-3136 GCA_035642955.1 Acidobacteriaceae bacterium | reverse complement strand
AAGGTCGCGCAGTGGTATCCGACCAACGATTGGAAGCCGGAGGATGTCTTGAATTCATTGAAGAAGGTGGCCGGGGGTGCGAAGGGATGATGGTTGTCCTGATGGGGGTGACGGCAAGCGGCAAGACGACCATCGGCACCAGGCTGGCTGCTTTGGAGCATTGGGAGTATGCGGAGGGCGATGACTATCACTCCGAGGCCAACAAGGCCAAGATGCATGCCGGCATTCCCTTGACAGACGCGGATCGCGCACCATGGCTGGCGGCTCTGCATCAGCTGCTGCTGGACTGGTATCGCAGCGGAACCAGCGGCGTGCTGGCCTGCTCGGCGCTGCGGCAGGCGTACCGTGACGAGCTGTCGGCGGGCATTCCCAGCGCCGCGCTGCGCTTTGTGCTGCTGGAGGTGCCGAGGGCGGTGCTCGAGCAGCGGATGGCTGAGCGCAAGGGCCACTATATGAGCCCAGCGCTGCTGGACAGCCAGATCGCGACGCTCGAGATGCCGCGCGATGCGATCCGGGTCGCAGCGGATCTTCCGCCCGATGAGGTGGTTCAGAAGATCGTGACTGCATTACGCGCCACGGAATCGCATCCATAGTTGTTCCCGATTCATCTATCCTGAAGACCTACTATGGCGAAACTTACGATGGTCTTCGGCGTCCTGATTGCCCTGGTCGGTGTGGCCGGCTACATCGAGACGCATTTCTGGCACGCATTCATTCCGGTGGTCCTCGGCTTTCTGCTGGTGCTGTTCGGACTGGTGGCGAATACTGAGGACGTGAAGCGGCGCATGCTGGCGATGCACATCGCGGTCACGCTGGGGCTGCTCGGCTTTCTCGGCACGATACCCGGGCTGATCGCGATGTTCGGCTTCCTGACCGGCAGCCATCAGGAGACGGTGAACGAGCAGATCCAGGTCGGGATGCTTTCGGTCCACAAGCTGGCGGCGGAGGTGCAGTCGGCCACCAGCATCCTATGCCTGATTTTTGTGCTGCTGTGCGTCCGCTCTTTCATTGCGGCTCGGCGTTCGCGGGCCTGAGGGCCATCCATGCAAAGCATGCGTCCCAACAACTTCGCGACCAAGGCTGAACGCACCACGTCGGTGCGCAATACCAATCGCGCCCGGGACATGGCGCCGCCGGCCAAGCCCAAGCTGGCCGATGCCTGGCCGCATGTCTGGCGGCTCATCCGTCCTCGCCGCAAGTTGCTGGCCCTGGGCCTGGTGCTGATGGTCATCAACCGTATCTGCGGTCTGGTGTTGCCCGCCGCGTCGAAGCCTTTTGTCGACGGCGTGCTCCATAAGCGGCAGGAGGGCATGCTGTTGCCCATCATCGCTACCGTGCTGGCGGCTACCGCCATCCAGGCGTCCACCTCGTTCGCCCTGACGCAGCTTCTGTCGAAGGCGGCGCAGCGCATGATCGCCGACCTGCGCCGGCAGGTACAGGCGCACATCGGACGTCTCTCGGTCAGCTTCTACGATGCGAATCGCACCGGCAACCTGGTGTCGCGCATCATGACCGATGTCGAGGGCGTGCGCAACCTGATCGGAACCGGTCTGGTGGACTTCATCGGCGGCATCATCACCGCGCTCATTGCTTTTGTCGTGCTGATGAAGATCAGCGCCACCATCACGCTCATCATCTTCGTTGTCATACTTCTGTTTGTCACGCTGCTGCAGAAAGCGCTGCGGGTGATGCGGCCGATCTTTCGCGAGCGCGGCAAGATCAACGCCGAGGTTACCGGACGCCTTACCGAATCGCTGGGCGGCGTGCGGGTGGTGAAGGGTTACCATGCGGAAGCCCGCGAGGCCGGGGTGTTTTCGCAAGGCGTGCAACGGCTGCTGGACAACGTGATGAAGTCGCTCACCATGACGTCGGCGCTCTCGCTTGCGTCGACCGGCGTGGTGGGCCTGATGGGCTCGCTGGTGATGTATCTGGGCGGACGGGCGGCGTTGAGCAACCGCATCACGACGGGCGGTTATGTCGAGTACACGATGTTTCTCGCCTTTATGGTCGCTCCAATCTTTCAGGTGGTGAATGTCGGCACGCAGCTTACCGAAGCGATTGCCGGTCTGGACCGCACTGCCGAAATTTTGAGTGAGCGGCAGGAGTATGACGAGCCGGCACGCGTCATCGACCTGCCCCCGGTCAGGGGCGACCTCCGCTTCAACGAGGTGCGCTTTTCCTACGAGCCGGACAAGCCGGTGCTGCACGGCATCTCGTTCCATGCCGAGCCGGGGACGGTGACGGCGCTGGTCGGATCTTCGGGTTCAGGCAAATCCACGATCATCAGCCTGGTCTGCGCCTTCCACGCGCCGGACTCGGGCACCATCCTGGTGGACGGCGTCGATCTCTCGACGGTGAAGCTGGACAGCTATCGCCGCCAGCTTGGCGTGGTGCTGCAGGAGTCGTTCATGTTCGACGGATCGATTCGGGAGAACGTGATGTTCTCGCGTCCCGACGCCACCGAGGAGCAGTTGCTGCACGCCTGCGCCATCGCGCGCGTGGATGAGTTCGCGAAGCGCTTTCCCGAGGGTTACGACACCGTCGTGGGCGAGCGCGGGGTCAAGCTCTCCGGCGGCCAGCGGCAGCGGCTGTCCATTGCACGAGCCATCCTGGCCGAGCCGCGCATCCTGATCCTCGACGAGGCCACCTCGTCGCTCGATTCCGAGAGCGAGGCGATGATCCAGCACGGCCTCAGCTTCCTGATGCAGGGGCGCACCACATTTGTGATTGCCCACCGGCTGTCGACTATCCGGCGCGCCGACCAGATTCTGGTGGTGGAGTCGGGACAGATCGTGGAACACGGGACCCATGAAACCCTGTTCGCGCTGGGCGGCCGGTACTACGACCTCTACACCCGCCAGCATGGGCTGGACGCAAACCGCTTTCTGGCCCCGGGCGAGGGCGATACGGTGATGGAGCCGGTGTAACGCAGCCCCCCTCCCCCCTCCGGTGCGGGAGACCCGCTGGTAAGCCATTATCTTGCAATGCTTTAGCCTGTCTTCCGCGAGCTAAAAACGTCATTCCAAAGGGCTTACAGCTAAAATCCTCCAAACAAAGGGCTTACGACGCCAGATTCCGCGCTCTGTCATGCAATTTGTTGCGCTCGACGTGATCCAGGCCAGCTTCAGGCACAAAA
>DASQRJ010000377.1:0-5078 GCA_035642955.1 Acidobacteriaceae bacterium | reverse complement strand
TGACGACAACGCGTCGGGCGAATTTTGCTCTAGCGAAAAACTCACGGATGGCTAAGAGGTATACGATGCCGGCAAGCGTCAAGGAGCCCATGAAGTACGGTCCACCCCGATCGCCGAAGCTTCGTGAACAGATAGTTAGCGCCACGCACAACGCGGCACCGAGCACATATACTCTGTGCTCGCGGGTGACCTTCACAATTTTCCGGCGCCGGTCCGTAATTGTGCCGCCACGAGCTCCCACTGTTTCAGCCACTCGGCCGTACGCGGTGCTTTCTCCGGGGCCAGACGCAACTCCGCGGCCAAACGATTCAGATCGTCAACAACATCAATATCGTAAAAAGGATCAGCAAAGCTCACGGATAACTCAAGGGCTCGTGCGCGAGACAGGAGTGTCTCGAGCGCACTGCTGGTGCCCATTCCGTCGTGTGCGAAGAGCGTAGGATGAGAAGCCGTTGCCCCTACGAGATAGTAGCCGCCGTCGTAGGTCGGCCCCACAACCACGTCATGTGCGGTCAGCCTTTCGAACGCGTCTTCGAGAACAGAACGGGACAGGTGTGGGCTGTCGCTGTTGAAGGCGAGAGTGCGTCGTCGATCTTCTTCGGCGAAGTGGGCAAATACTGAAGTGAGGCCTGCAGCAAGACCTTCCCTTTCTGCGCAACGACCCGCACTTCTTTTCCAGCCAGCCCCGCCAGCTCGTTTACGTCCGAGTCCGGGCACATGACGGCAACTTCCACATGGTCCAGTGATCGCGCCAGCGCCAACGTGTCATCGAGAAGACAGCGATAGAAAGCAGTGACCGTCTCAGGAGACAGGCTGGGAGTCAGGCGAGTCTTGACCCTGCCTGGCCTCGGTGCTTTCGCCATGATGACCAGCACACGGTCACTGCTCGAATCCACAACCGTCTCGTTTGAAGATTTCATGGAATTTTTGACCCCGGACCTACGCTGGCCGTGGTGTCCCGCCTCGCCGGCGCCGGAAATAATAGCGCGCGATCAAGCTGAGAATGAACCACGCGGCTCCGACCGTTCCCTTTAGCGTACCGCTGATCTTCGATTTTCCGATACGCGGGTAGTAGCTGACCGGGACTTCAACCACGCGGAATCCAGCCAGCGCGCCTTTGAGGATCATCTCAACCGCCCAGCCATAGGTGGTCTCTTCCAGGGCGAGCGCGCGTAGTACATCGGCGCGGCCAGCGCGAAACGGGCCGAGATCAGTGATTTCCAATCCATAGAGAAGCCTGATCAGGTTGGCGGCGAGACGATTCCCGAAGACCTGATGCCACGGCAATGCCTTAACAGAACGCCGCCCCCGCAGGCGGGAGCCGAGCGTGATGTCCGCAAGCCCCTCGGTGATTGGCGCTAAGAGAATCGGCAGTTCAGAGGGGCGATCGCTATAGTCGCCATCCAGGAACACGACCACGTCAGGGGAAGTTGCCGAGGCAAATCCGGTCAGACACGCTTGCCCATAGCCGCGGCGCGGTTCCTGAATGACGCGGGCTCCCATTCTTGCGGCGATCTCGGGCGTCCCGTCATTCGAGTTGCTGTCGACAACGATGACCTCCGTCGTGAGATCGGGCGGGAGATCCGCTAAAACGCGCTCAATCGCCTGCGCTTCATTATGGGTGGGAATGATGACCGAGACTCGCACGTGACGTTGGCTCCGATCACCACCACGGAGAAGACGGCCACCGTTGCGACAGCCACGCGTCTACGCCCCACCGCCGGCCGGCACATCCGATTGCGAGGCCGAGCGATGCGAGCACCGAAACCAGCAGTTCCCATATCCATGCGGTGCCCCACTCCGAAACCCAAAGGCTGCCGAGATACAAAAATGCAACAAATGCGACCGGCCGGGTAAGCAGACCAATGAGGAGCAGAATACCCAGAGATATCTCGAGCGTGGCCTGCATGGGAGCAGCTACTGCGGCATGGTTTGCCGCCATGCTCATTACCGCTTTCCAGGCAGCCGGCGCATGACCGGCCTCAATGTAATGCCTGATCAGGCTCGCGTAACTCGCCGGTCTGTAGAGTGTTTTCCCAAGATTCTCAAAGAAGACCCACACGAACATTGCCCCAATTGTTATGCGGATCAGTGCCAGCCCTTCTGCGGCGGGCGGTTGCTCGACGGCACATGTTGCCGGGCGTGCGTTCGATTTCATCGGGGAACCTCCTGAGCTGTGAATGCTCTGTACTCTTTTTGTAGCGACCAGTTGGTTCGGAGGACCGGTCAAGTATCTCATGCTGATCTTCGCAGTATTGCCAGCGCGGTCGCAGCCGCAGATGCAATAGCGGATCGCAGCCGTGCTTCAGGCTTGCCGTGCAGCTTCTCAGATCAGCCGAATGGGTTTGCCATGCGCGCGCTCGACGACTCGACCGATGCGAACAGCCGGTATGCCTGCTTCGCCCGTGATCTGCTCAAGTCGAGCGGCGTCGTGCTCATCGATGGAGATCAACAATCCTCCGGCGGTTTGTGGATCGTAGAAGAGTGTCATCAGCTCCGGCGCGATTGCGGTTTGCGCCTCGACAACGCATTCGGCGAAGTCGCGATTGGCGATCAGGCCCGCGGGCACAGCTTTCGCATGCACGCACTCGATGGCGCCACGGAGAAGCGGGATGCGATCGATTTCAAGCTCAAGAGCAACTCCGTTCGCCAGCGCCATCTCACGCGAGTGTCCAGCCAAACCGAATCCGGTCACATCCGTCATGGCGTGAACACGCAGCCCTGCTTCGGTGATCGCGAGAGCTGCATTCTTGTTCAGGGTGGTCATGCTCTTGACCGCGGCATCGATCCACTCCTGCCTGGCCACGCCGCGCTTGATGGCGGTGGTGATGACGCCGGTTCCAATTGACTTGGTGAGGAAGAGAGCATCGCCCACCTCTGCTCCCTTGTTCTTGAGCACGCGATCAGGATGAATCGTGCCGGTGACCGCATAACCGAACTTCATCTCCGCATCCTTTACGCTGTGACCACCGATGACGGCACAATTCGCCTCAATCATCTTCGAGAGGCCGCCCGCCATGATGGCTTGCAGCACCTCAAGGTCGCCGTCTTCCGGGTAGGCGAGCACAGCCAGCGCGCTGATGGGCAGACCACCCATAGCATAGATATCGCTCAGAGCATTCGTGGCTGCGATCTGCCCGTAGGTGTACGGGTCGTCGACCATTGGAGTGAAGAAGTCCACGGTCTGCACCAGCGCCAAAGTATCGCTGAGCTTGTAGATACCTGCATCGTCGGCGGTCTCGAAGCCGACCAGGACGTTCTCGTTGGTCTGCTTGGGAAGCCGCGAGAGCACACGGTCCAGGATCGCCGGACTGAGTTTGCTGGCACATCCACCGGCTTTCACCTGCTCGGTCAGTTTGACGGTTTGTACTTCGCTCATAGGGTCACTCCTCCCAGGTCGGACGTATCGGCCTCGCGAGCCATCACGATAGTGGTGCAGGCGCTCTCGCTTTTTGGCAGATCGCGGGGCGGGGCCATGGTTACATGGAGCGGCCTGGATTCTCCGCGCACAATGGGGCAATAGAAGTCAGGCTCCGCCAGCTCATGATGCAATATTCGCCTCCCCGCGCAGCCTCCGTGACACGCGTCCACATGCTCGCAGCTAGTGCAGGCCGGGGGGAGCGAGCGCGCATTCTGAAACGGCGCAGTGTCAACAATCTCCGGGCCCTGCTGCAGCAACAGGCTGAGCGGATCTCCCTCGCCAGGCCAGTACACGCACGGTTGCACCGTGCCGCGTGGCGTGACCCGGACTGTAGCGCACCCGCAGCCACCCTTACGAGGCGGCAGGCCAGCCATCGCGCGGATCAGCGGCTCGCCAGTGCTGATCAGGTCGGTCTGCTCAAGCAGCAGCCGGAAGCCCTCCCAGTACTCGTTATAAGTGAGAGCGTAGATGTCCGTGCGGACCGACTGATAGACATTGATGCGCAGCGGTGCGTCGTAGCGCCTGGCAACGCGCGCCACATTGGCCAGATTCTTGTAGTTGGATTTCATCATGACCGCGATGATGGTGACCGGAACTCCAGCCTTGCGGCACCGCGCAGCCTGGCGATGCACGAGTTCCCAGTTCCCTGCACCACGCTGCCCGTCCTGCTGTGCGCGGTTGTCGTAGTCGAGCGAGAACTCGATGTCGCTGAAGAAGCGCAACTCGTCGTCGGTGAGCAACTCCACGCTGTGTCCATTGGAGGTCATGGTCATGCGCAGCGGTTGATCCTTGAGCCAGCGGATGATGTTGTGGAAGTCCGGGTGCATTCCGTTCTCGCCGGTGCCCAGGTTGACCGAGCGCACCGGGAGCGCGGCGACCACGCGTTGCACCTGCTCGAGCGAGATACGGTCGAGGCGCGCGGGATCCCGGTAGCAGAACGAGCACGCGAGATTGCACTCATTCGTAAGCCCCAGGCCCAGCGCGAATTGCTCTTGCACGGCTATGGTTTCTGTCGACATGCCTTCCTCAAGTCTTGCACAAGAAGCTACGAAATCGGGAGCGGCTCATGTCTGCACCTCAAGCTGTGCGCTCGGCCGGCTGAGCCAGTCCGAGCCGATGACCAGGACCATCACCGCCGCGATCAAAGTGGCGACCTTGGCGTAGTCCGCAAGTTGGACATCGTTGTAGAGGGCCTGACCGAGACCGCCGCCGCCCACCAAGCCCAGGATGGTTGCTGCGCGAAGGTTCATGTCCCAGCGCAGCAGCACGTAACGGCGCATCATGGGCCAGGCCTGCGGCAGAAGTGCCCAGAAGATGCACTGCAACGGACTCGCCCCCAATGCCAGCATGGCCTCAACCTGCTCCTGCGGGCTCTCCTCCAGGGTTTCGGCAAACAGCTTTCCCAGAACTCCGCCGGTATGCAGACCGAGTGCGATCGATCCTGCGAAGGGACCGAAGCCGACCGCAATGACGCAGATCAAGACCCAGACCAGCTCCGGGATGGCACGCAGCAGATTCAGCGTCATGCGGGCGGTCCAGAAGACCGCTTCACTTTGTACTCTGCGGCTCCAGGATCGATCGAGCGACTCGTGCCGTGCGGCCCGAAGACGTGTGGCCGGCAACGAGAGCAGCAGACCGAGCGCGGCTCCGGAAGCTG
>DASQRJ010000376.1:0-4240 GCA_035642955.1 Acidobacteriaceae bacterium | reverse complement strand
CGTCCGTCGGGCGTGATGGCCCAAAGGACATAGGTCAGATACTCCGGCCCGAAGGTATTGGCGGGCGGCAAACCTTCAAAGCGCGCCTCGATGGTGGCGTTGCCCTTGCCGTTGTCGACGGTGGCACGGCCCTTCGCGCCGGGAAGAAGGCTGGTGCCGACAAAGCCGATGCGTGTGCTGCCGGTGCGATTGAAGTAGTTGATGGCGGGAATGTCGCGGCCGATGACCTCAACGCGATAGAGCGGTTCGCCGTTGCGCGTCTCCTGCGTGGGCTGAGGCGTCTGCTGTATCTCGGGATTGACGTCCTGCGCGAGCGAGGGAAGAGCGAAGGCACAGGAGAGAGCGAGGGCGGCGAGGACAATCTTCATCAAGTATGACTCCTTCAGAGAAGCTGCCGGGACAGCTCCGGCGTATCCGCGATGCGGGCGGCATGACTGGAAAGCGTGCCAGCACGAGTTACGGTGCAGCCGTCCAAAGAAGGGTTGCATGGAAGGAATGGATGCCAGGGCGGCAAAAACAGCTGTAGGGGCTGCTAATGCAGCCACATGCAAGCCTAGGGTTATCAATGGAATAAGAGATCTCTCGGCAGGCGAAGAGTGGCCGCTCAGGCGTTGCGTGACCTTTCGTTCCGGAAAGGCCACGCCGAAATGGTCTCCGCTTGCGAGAGCATCGGAAGAGTGCTTCAAGCCTGCGGCATCACCAACTGATGAGCGATGGCGAAGAGGGCAAGTTCGAGGCGGGTGGAGACGCCGGTCTTGTCGAATATGTTGGACAGGTGCCGCTTTACGGTCTCTTCGCTGATGGAGAATTGCTTGGCGATGTCGCGGTTGGAGCAGCCTTCCACGATGCAGCCGACGACTTCGAGCTCGCGCGGCGTCAGGCCGTAGGTCTTGCGCTCCGGCACGGCGGCTTTCTGCATGAGGTCGTGCAGGGCGCCTACCAGGTTGACGACCCGCTGGCCGTTGATCCAGTAATCGCCTTGCATGACGGCGTCGATGGCATTGGTGAGCTGATCGATCAGCGCATCCTTGGTGACGATGCCGCGCGCGCCGATCTGCAGCGCCTCGATGATCTGCTGGGTCGAGATGGTCGCCGTGAGCAACAGGATCTTGACGCGCGGCGACCCACTCATGATGGCGCGCATGGCCTCCAGGCCGGGCATCCGCGGCATGGAGAGATCGAGCAGCAGGATGTCAGGAAGAAGTTCGAGGGTCTGGGTGATGGCCTCATCGCCGTCGGAGGCCTCGCCGACGACATCGAAGTGCCCTTCCGCGCGCAGCATGTTGCGTACGCCGATGCGTACCACCGGATGGTCGTCGGCAAGCAGGATGCGGATACTGCTGTTGCGATGCTCGACTGCTGCGGGTACGTTTGGGCTCATCTGGCCTCCCCAGAAGCTGCGCTATTCGTCGCTGCGCTCTTGATCATAGTCTGCTCCACATCATCGCAGGCGCTGCGCAATTGGTGAAATAACTTAACGTGGTCCCGGCGGGGCAGGTGTCCCGTTTCGAGTCCGGCGGCGATGGAAGCGATGCCCGAGACGCCAGCCATGGCCGCGGCTCCCTTCAAGGCATGCGCGACGCGGCGCAAGGATTCATCGTCCCCGTCTGCAGAGTATCGTTCCAGATCGCTGATGCGTTGACGGGTATCCGCAACATAGACGGTGTAGAGCTCGTGAATGGCGCTCGGCGGCATGATGGCCTGCAACTTGCTCACGGTGGAGGAGTCGAGGGAGGGCGGCAGCTTGGCGCGCGACGGGGCGGATGATGGGGCGGACGATTTGGAACCGGTGATGGCGGCCCGCAGCAGATCCCGATCGACAGGCTTGGGCACGAAATCATCAAAGATCGCCAGGTCCTCTTCCGGCAGCGGGGAAGCGCTCATGGCCACGACGCGAGGGCGCGGTTCGGAGAGCGATTTCACGTAGCGGGCGACGTCGACGCCGCTGACGCCGGGCATCTGGTGGTCGACCAGGACGATATCCGGCAACGGTGACTGCGACTTGAGCAGGTCGAGCGCTTCCTGCCCGCCGGCAGCCCGCACGACCTGGGTGCCTTTCGCGGCCAGCAACAGCGACACCAACTCCAACACGATGCTGTCATCGTCGACGAGCAGGACGCGCAGCGCCGTCGGGTCGGTATGTGTCTGCATGGTCAGTGTTTTTCGGACCTGAGTGTTCTGGACTGATGGAGCCGGCCGGGGGTCCGCGTCCACACACAGTGGCATAGTACGCGAAGGCCTTCCCACTTGCATCAATTGTTGGGCACCCGTACCGGACAAGGAACCGTCGGCTACCTCCTTCATTTTACGGGCTCTTGGGGGGAGATGTCGCAGGGGATCGAGCGCGCCATGCAGATCGGACTCATATCGGAACGCTTTGGAGTCAAATGCCGCCTTTGCGTTTGTCCCGCCGGGAAGGGTTGCGTAGAGTGGAGCGACATGAGCGAAGGCCAGGAACCATTGCCGGCGGATGAACGCCAGGTGCGTCTGGAGGCGCAACTGGCCGCGGTGACGGCTCGTGTCTTCCAACTGGAGCAGGAAGTCGCGACGCTCCGCGGCGACTCCGGACCGCCAGTAGCCACGAGGCCGCCGGCAGCCACGAGGACTGCGAGTTCGGCTGCGCAGCGGCAAGTCCCAGAGCCTGTCTTCCCTGGTCACGACTTCCCTGGTCACGACTTACCCGGTCACGACTTACCTGTAAGCCCGCAGGTCGGGCCGCCGGCCGCGATGCCCTCGGCGACCGTGCCGCCGAGGCTGCGCGAAGAGCGTTCCCTCGAAAGCCGGGTGGGGTCACAGTGGTTAAACCGCATCGGCATCATCGCACTGCTGATCGGCGTGGCGTGGTTCCTGAAGTTCGCCTTCGACAACCACTGGGTCGGACCCGCGGGCCGGGTGCTGATCGGACTGCTGAGCGGGGCTGGCTTGATTGCCTGGTCGGAGCGGTTTCGCAGCAAGGGCTATCCGGCCTTTTCCTATTCCCTGAAGGCCGTGGGCAGCGGCGTGCTGTATCTGTCGTTGTGGGCTGCTTTTTCGATGTACCACCTGATCCCGCCTGGCGTGGCGTTTGCCGGGATGGTGCTGGTGACGGCGTTCAATGCCTTCATCGCCTGGCGGCAAAGCGCGGAGTTGTTGGCGGTTTACGCGATTGTCGGCGCCTTCTCGACTCCGCTGCTGCTCTCGACCGGCGGCAACCACGAGATCTTCCTGTTCAGCTACTTGCTGATGATGGATGGCGCCACCATGGCGCTGCTGGTGGCAAAGGGCTGGAACCGGCTGCTGGTGCTCTCGTTCCTGGGCACGGTGGCGTTTTACTGGGGCTGGTACTGGCAGTTTTATGGGACGTCGGAGTTTTCAACGACAGCATTGTTCCTGGCGTTGTTTGTTCTGCTGTTTGCAGCGGCGACGATTCTGACGCGGCAGAAGCGCGTACACGCAGAGCAGGACGATGCGGCTCGCGTGCTGGTGAGTCTGGCGAATGCGGCCTTCGGATTTCTGGGCTACTACGCCATGCTGTCGCAGAACGGGAGTGGGCGAAACACGGCGCTGGCGTGGTGCTCGGTGGGATTCGGCGCGTTCTATCTTGGCGTGCGCAAGCTTATGGAACGCACGCCGGTTGCGGGAACGCGGCTGGCGTCGCTCGCGGACATTCAGCTTTCGATCGCGATCGTCTTTCTGACACTAGCCGTCCCATTGGCGGTGCACGGACATTGGGTGACGGTGGGCTGGATGGCCGAAGGCGCGGTGCTGGTGTGGGTGGCAACCCGCATGCGCACCGCCCTGATGCGCGCGCTGGCCGCGGGAGCGCTCATCCTGGGGCTGATCTCGCTGGCGATGGATGCCACCATCGGGCAGACTCACGTCTTCTGGAACACGCGACTGTTGAGCTTCGCCGTGTCGATAGCCGCAATGGCGACTGCGACCGCGCTGATTCGCCGCGAGGTGAATCGCGGCGGGATACCGGCGGCGACTGCACCATGGAGATTGCTCGAGCAGACGGGCGCCGTGATCACGCATGCTCTGGTGATTGTCGCCGTGCTGCTGGAGATCCATACCTACTGGTGGTCGAGTCCGGCGCCGGCGCCAGGCTTGTCGGATCTGCGGATGCCCGGTTCAGTGCTGAGCAGCGCGATCTGGCTCATGGTGGCGAGCGGCGCCATCGTGTGGAGGGCTGCACGTCGCAGCACGATCGGCCAACAAACCGTGATCCATGGTGTGGAGGCGGCCTGCTGGTTTGCGGCGG
>DASQRJ010000375.1:0-2363 GCA_035642955.1 Acidobacteriaceae bacterium | reverse complement strand
ATGCCCTGCGATGCTCCGGTGACGAGTGCGATCTTGTCTGCGAGTTCGGCGGTGCGTTCAGTCATGAAAAGCAGTATCGCCGATGGCAAGCGCCGCGGCGAGTCGTGCGTTACAGCGGCTCCGCCGCGGGCACCGGTCGCCGCGCGCCCAGCGCCGATTTAAGCCCCTTGGCCAGCTCGACGGACCAGATGTAGACCACCAGCTCGCGCGCGTAGAAGAGCAGCGGCTGCGTATCGGGCAGCGCGATGCCGTGGGCGGCGGGCAGCTCATTCAACTGAAACTCTGCCTCGGCGGCTTCGAGCGGCCAGGGCATATGGTGGATGTCGACCTGGAAGAGATGGCCGCGGCGGTCGGCGGTATACAGGCGATAGCGCTCGGTGAGGAAGTATTCGATGGTGCCGGGGGTGCTCTGGGCGAGCCGCCGGGTCGGTCCCAGGCCGCGATAGGCGGCGCGGAAGCGCACCGGTGGCTGGGTCAGGCGCCGCTCGCTGCGGTAGAAAAAACGCCCATCCTGCTGCGGCTGGATGCTCATGTGGGCCCAGTAGTAGGGCAGCCGGAAGAACATGCGGGCCACCGACACGGCGACCGGGTTCGCGGCATCGAGCGAGAAGAAGTAAACGCCGGCCAGGTTGGTGTGTTCCTCGCGGACGTAGGTGCGCAGGTTCAGCTCAGGAAAACGGTCCATACCCGGGACCATGGGAAGAGCGCCGAAGCGGATGCGGTCCATCCAGAAGGGCACGACTCCGATCCACGCCGAGCCGTCGAAGGTATCCGGCGCCAGGCCGGCGGGCAGCAGCCGCGCGATGGAGGCCGCAGGGACCGGCCAGTGGGCGAAGAGCAGGTCATTCCATCGCTGGGTGACAGCCCAGTGGCGCTTGGGCAAAGGCGTTGGCCGGTGCCCGATGGTCTTGAGTATCTCCTGCAAGGACGGTGGCCCCCGGATGGTGCGGTCGGTCCGCGTCCTAGACTAAAGCATTTTTCGACGAAAGCATTTTTCCTGTGAGGATGGACCGGCCAGCGGAAGCTCTGGTGGCTTTTGGTTAAGGAAAAGCCACACCGAGATCCGCTCTGCTGCCTGACTGCATCAGGAAAGATGCTTTAGCGGATCTTCGGCGAATCGTCAGGCTTGATACCGCTCGCGCAGAATGCGCACGTGGTGCGTGACGTGCCCGGGCACGATGAAGCCGAGTGAAAGGACAGTGAATGGATGGCCGCTGGCGATGCCGCGCCGCGTCCACGCGCCCGGCTGCAGGCTGCCGAAGAAGTCAATCGAGGCCTTGCGGACATTGCGGAACTCTTGGACATGCGTGGCCCATGGACGCTCATCCGCGGCCGCGCCTGCGATCGCGATCTTCTGATCGAAGCTGGGAAGTTGTATGTCGAAACCGCGGGCAAACCAGAGAGCGCGCATCACGAAGAGGCGCTCGGTGTCGTTGAGGTGGCTGAGCACCTGGCGGATGCTCCACTTGTCGGGCGCATAGCGGTGGAGTGACATCTCTTCCGAGATGCCGCCGAAGAGCGCAAGCGACTCGTCGAGTTGCGCGGTCATGCTGGCCACGCAGTCATCGCCCTCCACCTGATCGATGTATGTGAAGTAATAGGGGGCTGCGTCACCGGCGGCAGGGCGGGCGTTCATGAGCATCAGGGTAAACCCCGGTGACTCTGCAGATCTAGAAATGGGACGCGATTCTCACAGGGTGTGAGGGCTGCACCAAAGAGCGGGTTGGGCCGTATGCTGGAGGCACGATGTCCCCTATGGAATCGCAGACCGAAGCGGCTCGCCCTGCCGTATCCCGGACGCCGGCCGCACCAACGGGCGAGGAGCAACCGCGCAACCAGACCGAGGTCTACGCCGTGCATGGCGCCGATCCCGAGGTGCTGGCCTACGCGATGGCCAAGTATTCGCGCTCCTCGCTCTCGATGAAGGAGTCGCTGCGCGAGATCTCCAGCCAGCGCGCCGAGCAGTTCCTGAATACCTTCTACTTCCAGTACGGTCACCGCTCCATCGCCGACCTGGCGCACGTGGCTTTCGCGATCGAGCGGCTCAGCCTGCTCGCTGCCATTATTCTCGTCGATGAGCAGCGCTGGGATGGGCAGGAACGCTCGACGCGCTATCAGAACTTCCGCAAGAGCGGCTGGTATCTGCCCGAGTTCGGCAGCGCCGACGCGGCGCGCGCAACCTACGAGTCCACCGTCGAGCGGCTCTTTGCCGGCTATCACGCGGTGAGCGAGGGCGTGCTGGCATCGCTGATGGCGAAGACCCCGCGGCCGGCCGAGATGAAGCCGGAGAGCTTCGAGCGCACCTTGCGGGCGCGCGCCTTCGACGTGGCGCGCTACCTGCTGCCGCTGGCGACCAACACCTC
>DASQRJ010000374.1:0-2576 GCA_035642955.1 Acidobacteriaceae bacterium | reverse complement strand
GCGCTGCGATCTAAGAGATCCGATGGAAGTCGACATCCTATTCCACACGATCCTGAACCATAGGATCGGAGACTGAACGATGCCCTTACTGCACGCAGACCGACTCTTCCCTGCCGACCCGGAGATTCGCCGGATTGCGCGACGGATCTTCTCCGAGATTTGCGGATTGCCGATTCTGAGCCCGCATGGACACACCGATCCGCGCTGGTTTGCCGAGGACACGGCATTTCCCAACCCGACCGAACTTTTCCTTCTGCCCGATCATTATGTGCTGCGGATGTTGTACAGCCAGGGGATTGCGATGGAGACGCTGCGCGAGGGCGCGGATCCTGAGAAGGCGCAGGAGATCTGGCGGCTGTTCGCGGCGCACTATTACTTGTTTCGCGGCACACCGACGCGGCTGTGGCTGGATTATGCCTTTCAAGAGCTCTTCGGGCTCGATCGCAGGCTCAGCGAGGAGACGGCGGATCTCTACTGGGAGACGATCTCGCAGAAGCTGGCGACGCCGGAGTTTCGACCGCGCGCGCTCTATGAGCGCTTCGGTATCGAGGTGATTGCCACCACCGACAGCGCGCTCGACGACCTCGAAGCGCATGCGGCGATCCGCGCCTCGGGATGGAAGGGACGCGTGATCCCGACCTTTCGACCGGATGCAGTGGTCGATCCCGAGTTCGCGGGCTTCCGCACAAACCTGGCAACGCTGGGAAGCATCACGGGCGAGAACACGAAGAGCTGGAAGGGCTATCTGGCGGCGCTGGCGGCGCGGCGACGCTTCTTCAAGGAGCAAGGCGCGACCGCGACCGACCACGGACATCCGACGGCGGCAACGGTGAACCTGTCGAGGAGCGAGGCAGAGACGCTTTTCCGGCGCATGACTGCAACCGATGAGCCGATCCCGGCCGATGCCGAGCTGTTCCGCGCGCTGATGCTGAGCGAGATGGCGCGGATGAGCGCGGAGGACGGACTGGTGATGCAGTTGCATGTCGGCAGCTTCCGCAACTACAACCCGGTGCTGTTTGCGAAGTGGGGGCGCGACCAGGGCGCCGACATTCCGACGCCGACCAATTACGCGCAGGCGTTGCATCCGCTGCTGGCGCGGTATGGAAATGAGCCGGGGTTCCGGCTGATCCTGTTCACGCTGGATGAGTCGACCTTCAGCCGGGAGCTTGCGCCGCTGGCAGGGCATTATCCGTCGGTGATTCTGGGTCCACCGTGGTGGTTTCTCGACAGCCCGGAGGCACTGCTGCGCTACCGTCAACACGTAACCGAGACGGCGGGTTTTTACAATACGGCGGGATTCAACGACGACACTCGCGCGTTTTTTTCGATTCCAGGCAGGCACGATGTCGCGCGGCGCATGGATGCGTCCTATCTTGCGACGCTGGTGGCCGATCATCGACTAGATGAAGATGAAGCGGTGGAGGTGGCGCGGGATTTGGCCGGGCCGCTGGTGCGGCGGGCTTACAAGCTGGAGGAGTGAGCTGCGCGACGGCTCAACCGCAAAGAAGCTTGCCGACAAGATATTGAAGGTCCGTGAGTGGCCTCGTGGTTTGAGGCGGGCTGCGGCTTTGACGATCGCGCGCAATTTGTCGCTGGTCCTATAGCGCGGGTGCTACTCTCGCTGCCATGCGCGCGATTGGCCTGTCCTTGCTGTTGGTTTTCCTGTGGGTTTCCTTGTGCTTAACAGCGTGGGCGCAGGGCGCGCCTGCTGCTCCCGCGCAAGTGGTCACGCTGGGCAACTCGGCGGTTGCGCTGACCGGGCCGTGGAGGTTCTCTCCCGGCGACTCGCCGTGGGTGAATGGCTCGCCGGTGTGGGCGCAGCCGGGATTTGATGATGCGCACTGGGCGACGATGGACCTGGCGCCCAAAGCCGGCTCGGTCGATCTGACGGTGGGCACAGCGGGCTTCGTACCCGGCTGGACGGCGCGCGGCTATCCCGAGCTGAGCGGCTATGCGTGGTACCGGCTGCGCCTGCGCGTGACCGGTCAGGATAAGTCTCTTGTTGGCCAGCCGCTGTGGATCAAGATGCCGATCAACGTGGACGATGCCTATCAGGTCTACGCCAACGGGCGTTACGTTGGGCAGTTGGGCGGCTTCTCCGCGCGCCACGTCAGTCTTTACTACTCGCGTCCGCTCTCCTTTGCGCTGCCCGCGCCAGGGCCGGATGGCGAGATCGAGCTGGCGGTGCGCTTTTACATGTCCCCCGCCACGCGCTTCAGCGATCCCGATGTTGGCGGCATGCACGGGCCGCCGGCGCTGGGGCTGGCCTCCACCTTGCGGCTGCTGCAGGCCGCGGACGACGACGCCATTCTGCATCGCTTCTTTGGCCCTCTGCTGCGGGTATTCCTCTTCCTGCTGATCGCGCCGCTGGCGCTGTGGGCGTGGCTGCGCGACCGGCGGCAGCGCATGTACCTGTGGCTATTTCTGGCGCTGGCCTGCACCATCCTCTTCAGTCTTACGGGGGTTCTCGGGAGCCTGTCCTTTGCGCTGACCCTTGCGGCCGACACGCTTTTGGAGTTCGTCCTTATCTATCCGCTCATCCTGCTCCTGTGGATCATCTTCTGGTGGCACTGGTT
>DASQRJ010000373.1:0-4971 GCA_035642955.1 Acidobacteriaceae bacterium | reverse complement strand
TAGGTGTTGTGCGCTGGGCCTAGCGCGTGCAGTCGCAGAGGGAAGGCGCGGGCTTCGGCGTCCGCAGGATCGTCGAGGGAGACGACCTCGACGGAGTGGCCATCACGCTGGTGGATGGCGGAAAGGCTCCGCACGGCTTCCGCAGGGCCCCCACCGGCGGCGCGGATGGAGGCGATGACGTGAAGGAGTTTCATGGCTAGAGCGGAGTGTTGCGGGCCCTGAGAGAATGCCTGCACGGATTGTACCTGTCGGAGCATCACTCTGGTTCAATAGTGTGACCGGTCGTGTCATGAATCCGAAATGACCCGATGGCATCATGAGAGCTGCAGCCAGAGGTACGCCTGGCTGGGCTATGATGAACGGCAACCCTGGTCGCGGCCCGTGGGAACGAGATCGGGATAAAGATGAGGAGAATGGCAAGTGACTCAACCGCCGGTTTCTGATGCACTGGTTTTCTTTGGCGCGACGGGAGATCTGGCGTACAAGCAGATCTTTCCATCGCTGCAGCGACTGGCGAAGCGTGACAAGCTGAAGGGACCCGTGATCGGGGTCGCGAAGTCCGGATGGACGCTGGATGACCTGAAGAAACGTGCGCGCGACAGCGTGGAACAACACGGCGGCGGCCTGGACCCCGAGGGCTTTGACAAATTGTTAGCGCTGTTGCGCTATGTAGACGGCGATTATTCCGACATCGCGACTTTCCATGAGGTACGCAAACAAAGCGGGGGCGCCAAGCACCCGATCCACTACCTGGCGATCCCACCGAGTCTCTTCGGAGAGGTGTTGGAGCAACTGAAGCAATCCGGATGCGCGGATGGCGCGCGCGTCGTGATCGAAAAGCCCTTTGGCCACGACCTCGAATCGGCGATGGCGCTGAACCAGATTGTGCACGAGGTGTTCGACGAGAACGATGTCTTCCGCATCGATCACTACCTGGGCAAGAACGCGGTGCAGAACCTGATCTTCTTCCGCTTCAGCAACTCGTTCATCGAGCCGATCTGGAACCGGCATTACGTGGAGAGCGTGCAGATCACGATGGCGGAGAGCTTTGGCGTGCAGGGCCGCGGCGGGTTCTACGACGAGACGGGCGCGATCCGCGATGTGCTGCAGAACCACCTGATGCAACTGCTGAGCAACGTTGCGATGGAGCCGCCGATCGGCGCGGGCGCAGAGGCGCTGCGCGATGAGCGCACCAAGGTGCTGAAGGGCGTGCAGTGCATGGAACCGAGCACGGTGGTGCGCGGTCAGTTCGAGGGCTACCTGCAGGAGCCGGGAGTGAAGCCGAACTCGCAGGTAGAGACGTATGTGGCGCTGAAGATCTGCATCAACAGCTGGCGCTGGAAGGACGTGCCGTTTTATATCCGCACCGGAAAGTCGCTGCCGGTGACGGCGACCGAGGTGGTGGCGCGATTAAAGAGGCCTCCGCAGATCTTTTCGCGCGATCCGCTGCCGCCGAACTATGTGCGGTTTCGCGTGAGCCCGGAGATGGCGATTGGAATGGGTGCGAACGTGCGCTTGCCGGGTGAGGTGCCGCGCGGCGTTCCGGTGGAGATGTTGGCGACACAGCAAAGCAACCCGGAAGATGTCCTGCCCTACGAAGAGCTGCTGGCGGATGCCATCATGGGCAACCAGGCGAGGTTTGCGCGCGTGGACTACGTGGAGCAGGCGTGGCGGATTCTGGACCCGCTGCTGAAGCATATGCCGCCAGTGCACGCCTACAAACCGGGCACCTGGGGACCGGTGGAGGCAGAGAAGCTGGCTCAACCCGATGGCGGCTGGCTGAACCCTTCGAGCTGAAGGGTCGCATGTCTAGACGGCTTGGCCGGCTGCCGCGCCAGACGCCCAGGCCCATTGAAAGTTGTAACCGCCAAGGTGCCCTGTTACATCGACCGCTTCGCCAATGAAGTAGAGTCCCGGCACGCGACGGCTCTCCATGGTCTGAGCGGAGATCTCGGCAGTAGAGATGCCGCCGGCCGTGACCTCGGCCTTGGCATATCCTTCGGTGCCAGCCGGCGTGACCTGCCAGCGATGCAGATGCTCCTCGGCTTCGAGGAGTGCTGTGTTGCTCCACGCGGAGGGCGGGTAGAGTGCGGTCCACCGGTCTGCAAGGCGCTGTGGAAAGACGCTGCGTAGCGCAGCGCGGAGTGCGGCGTCGTCCCGGCCGCCGGGTTGTACCCGCAGCGAAGCGGTGCAGTCGTGTTCCGGCGCAAGATCGATGGTGATGGACGCGCCGGGTTTCCAATACGAGGAGATTTGCAGGATCGCGGGTCCGCTGAGGCCGCGATGGGTGAAAAGCATCTGCTCTCGAAAGCGAATCTTGCCCACTGCGGCGATGACTTCGGTGGAGAGGCCGGTAAGGTCCGCGTAGCGCGCGCTGTCTTCGGCTTGCCAGGTGAAAGGCACGAGCGCGGGCCGGCACGGCTCGATGGTGAGACCGAATTGTGCCGCGATGCGATACGCCAAGTCCGTGGCGCCCATCTTTGGAATGGAGAGCCCGCCGGTGGCCACGATGAGAGCGCGTGCTCGATAGTTCGCTGTCGGAGTGTGGGCGAGGAATCCTTCGCTTTGCCGGATCTCTGTGATGGTCTGCTTGAGGAAGATGCGGACGCCGGCGGCGCGGCACTCCGCTTCGAGCATGGAGACGATGTCGCGTGCGGAGCGGTCGCAGAAGAGCTGGCCGAGCGTCTTCTCGTGGAAGGGAATGCGATGCCGTTCGACGAGGGCGATGAAATCGCGCGGCGTGTAGCGGGCGAGCGCGGAGCGGGCAAAATGCGGATTGGCGGAGAGGAATCGGTCGGCCGAGCAGTGGAGATTGGTGAAGTTGCAGCGGCCGCCGCCGGAGATGAGGATCTTTTTGCCGATGCGATCGGCATGATCGAGAACCATGACACGACGGCCGCGCTGGCCGGCGGCGATGGCAGCCATTAAGCCCGCCGCCCCAGCGCCGAGCACCAGGACGTCGCAGATTTCTTCGTGATGGTCGGATGGAGTCACGGGGATGTGTTCCTGATTATGCAGCCGCGACGCGGCCCTGCTATGCCGTCAGCGTGAAGCGGTAGACCCAATCGCCGCCGCACCATTGCGGATAGTTGGTGCCCCAGGCGTTGTTGTAGAGGCTGACATGGATACCGTCCTGCATGGTGGGCAGCTCGAGCGAGAAGTCGAGCGGCGACTTCGCGCCGAGGGCCACGACTGGCGCATCGAGCGTGGCCAGCTCAAAGGCGCCGTGCGCATCCCGGTAGTAGAGCCGCTCTGACACAGCATGCATGCTGCGTCCGCCGCCGCGAACCACATCCGCCGGACGCACAGGCTGGCCCACTTTTTCGAGTTGCCATCCGTCTGCGTCACTGGCGATCGGGTCGAAGGTGAACCACATGGCTTCGGGAAGGCGATTCTCCTGTTTGCCCAGGGTTGTAAATCGTATCTGCAGGTGCGGCGTATTTTTAGGCAGCGCAATTTCGAGATAGATGGAAGCGGGCCAGGCGACCAGACCGGCGGCCGCACTGGCAGCGTCGTCGATGGCGAGCTCCGCCAGCAGGCGATGCTGCTGCGCGTCCTCGCTGACCCAGCACTGACGTAGGATGGGGTGCCACTCCCGGCTGGCGGCGCCGAAGTGCGCAATGTTCGGCTTGCCGAAGTCCTGCGGCCCCCACCAGGTCTTGACTGTGAGATACGCGGCAATGAAGGCGTCATATGCTTCTGGCCCAAGTGTCTGATAGGTGAAGAGCGCGAGTGGATTTTTCGGCGAGGCCCACGCGCGCTGCGTTGCTTTGTTGACCAGTGCAATGATGGCGCCGGTGCGCGGATCGAGAGCAATGCGGAAGTGCGCCGCGTCGAGAATATGCGATGCCGGATGCGGACGCATGCCGACGGGGCTGGGCGCGGTGACGCGGAGTGCCTCCAGCCGCTGCTCCATGGCGGTTCGCATAGGGGCGGGCAGATGGCCGATACCATCGCCGAGATCGTCGCGTTTTTCCTGCCAGCTCGCCTCCATGATGCGGTAGCCGGGTTGGTTAAGAACGGCGTCCAGGTCGGCGGGCTTGTAGTGGTCGTGGTCAAGATAGCGCTTCGTGTCCGTGCCCCAGGTGTGCTCTACCGAGAGAGCCATGCGGCGCAGCAGCGCACGGTCTACATCTCCGCCAATCTCGAGCTGCTTCTGCGCAATCCACTCCTGGCGCATGCGTGCGGCTTCGCGATAACGCGCAACCTTGGGGGGATCGCTGGGGATACCGTAGATCCAGGTGTCGCCGATCTCGTCGGTGACTACCGGGAGTTTGTCACGGGCCGGAGCGAGCGCCGCAGCGACATCGCTGAGCGTTGCGGCGGCGACGGTGGCGTTAGGAAACTGCTGACGCAGGCGGGTGTAGATCTGCTGAATCTCCTGCTGCGTATGCGGGCCGCCATTGTCGTCGCGCATCTCCATGGAAAAGGCGGCATCGGTGCCGGGGAGCAGGACGGTGCCGCCGTAATTGTGGTGATGGTAGATCATCGGGAGCGTGCTGCCGTCCGGGCTCTTCCAGAGGAAGACGTCCGGCACGTCGGGCGGTGTGCTTGCTCCGTTGACGCCGATGTCCAGCATGGTGACGCCGGCTGCTGCCAGCGGCGCGATGATGCCGCGGGAGTGCCCGGGGACGTCGCTCATCTTGGCCCCGATGGTCTTATGGCCGAAGCGGCTATCGAGCGAGCGCGAGAAGCCAAGGGCGCCTTCGATCATCGAGCGATCGAGCATTTCCGTTTGCCAGCTGAAAGGGAGCGCATGCCAACCGATGTCGCCTGCGGCGACGGCCTGCTCCAGGTATTCGTAGAGCAGCCATGAGCCGGTCGTCCAGATGTACCGGTCGCCTCCCGCCCGGCGGAGCGCCGCGCCCGTCTCGATGGCCTGTGGGTAGTAAACGTCAAAGTACTTTTTCATGACGTTGGCTTGCGTGTCGGTGAAGCCAACGTCGAGATGGCACTTGAAGGCGACCAGCA
>DASQRJ010000372.1:0-2706 GCA_035642955.1 Acidobacteriaceae bacterium | reverse complement strand
GCGGGTAAACCAGCGCGCCGGGGTGCAGATGCGTTTCGCGCACCAGCGAACGCATCGGCGCGGTGGTACGCAGGCGGCGAAGTCGGGTCTGCGGAAACTCCATGAACCAATTCTATCCAGACGGCTTCTGTCCGGGCGGCTTCTATCCAGGCGGCAGGATAGAGTTGAGAGCGTGGGTCTGCTGCCGTCCATTCCCGAGCCTGTCGCCGACTTCAGCCCTGCCACTCTGGAGTGGGAGGGGTTGCTCGCGCTTCTGTCGCAATACGCCACCGCCGCGGTAACGCGGGAGTGGCTGATGGCGCTCGCGCCGTCGACCTCCGGCGCATGGGCTGCCGAAGAGCATGGACTGGTGGCGGAGATGCGCATCTGCCTGGCGGCGGGTGTACGTCCGGCGCTGGCGGCGCTGTTCGACCCCGCGGCATCGACGGCGAAGGCGCGGATTCCCGGCACCGCGCTCGAGGTGGAAGAGCTGCTGCCGCTGCTCGCTCTCGGCGATGATGTCGTGGCCTGGTACCTCGCCATGCAGGAGCCGCCTGAGGCTCTGGCTCCGCGCATCGCCTCGCTGCGTGCGATGACCGACCCGTTGCGCGGCAATCAACTCGCGCCATTGCTGCGTTCGCTGCGTTCACGGATCAACCCGGACGGAACGCTCAACGACGACGCCTCGCCGGATCTGAAGCGGATTCGCCGCGAGATCGAGCGGCAGCAGCGCGCCATCGAGAGCAGTCTGCGTCAGGCGCTGCGCCGCTTCTCCGGCGAGGGCTCCACGCAGGAAGACCTCATCACCATCCGCGGCGAGCGCTTTGTCATCCCGGTAAAGGCGGAGTGGAAGCGACGCATTCCCGGGGTAGTGCATGGAGCCAGCAGCAGCGGGCAGTCGGTCTACATCGAGCCGCTCGAAACCATCGAGCAGAACAACGAGCTCATTCGCCTGCTCGATGAAGAACAGGCCGAGGTACATCGCATCTTCGTCCAGATGACGAGCGAGATCGCTCGCGAGGCCGCCACGCTATCGACCGGCGCATCGGTTCTTGCCCAGGTGGACGCGCTGCAGGCGCGGGCACGCTTCGCCGAAGAGTACGAGTGCAGCGCACCGGTATTCGCTGGAGACGAGGCGCCAGAGTTTCTGATGCAGAAGGGCCGTCACCCGCTTCTGGAGCGGCGTCTACGGCGCACCGGCGGCACGATCGTCCCGCTCACCCTTGGCCTCGAGTCGTCGGCGCGGCAGCTCATCATCAGCGGTCCGAACACCGGCGGCAAGACGGTAGCGCTCAAGACCGCGGGCCTGCTCGCCATGATGGCGCAGGCCGGCGTTCCTGTTCCCGCCGAGCGGCTGGTGCTTCCCGTCTTTCGCAGCTTCCTTGCGGACATCGGCGACGCACAGTCGATCGAGCAGAATCTGTCGACCTTCTCCGCGCATATCGTGAACCTGAACCGTATCGCGGCCAAGGCGGACGAGCACTCGCTGGTGCTGCTCGATGAGCTGGGTTCAGCGACCGATCCAGAAGAGGGTGCGGCGCTTGCAGTCGCGATTGCCGGACACTTCCTGACCGCGCGCGCGTGGTCCATCATCTCCACGCACCACACGTCGTTAAAGGTCTACGCGGCGCAAGTCTACGAAGGAAAACACAAGGGCGTGCTGAACGCAGCCGTCGGATTCGATGAGCAGACGCTGGCACCCACCTATGCGTTGCGCCTTGGCGTGCCGGGCGCCTCCGCAGGCATCAACATCGCGCAGCGCATCGGTCTCGATCCTGCGATCGTCACGGCTGCCCGAAGGCAGCTCTCGCACCAGACGGAAGATATCGCGCACTTCCTCGACCGTCTGCACGCCGACCTGGCGGCGGTGGACCGCGAGCGCGCGGCGCTGCGGCAACGTGAGGCGGAGGTCGAACGCGAGCGGCAGCGGCTGGAGAGCGAAGGGCTGAAGGAGTGGAAGGCCAAGGTCCGCGACCTGGAGCAGCAACTCGCCGCGCTGATGAAGGACTTCGAGTTCCGCATGCGCGAGGCGGTGAAGGCGATCGACGACCGCATGCAGCAGCAGAAGCTCTCGAAGGAGGCGGAGCGCCGCATTGCGCGGCTGCGGCGCGAGTTCGCGGAGCAGTTCAATGCCACCGCCGTTGCGCAGCACACCGGCGCGGACAAAGGGGATCCGCAGGCGCAGCCGCATGTGGTGCGGCATGTTTCCGCGGGCGATACCGTGCGGCTGAAGTCGCTGGGCCGCGTTGCTGTGGTCGAGCGTCAGATCGACGACGGCAATTTTGAAGTGGCGATGGGGCCAATGAAGATGAGGGTGCCCCGGGGGGATATTGCCGAGGTGATCTCCAGCCGGCGTGCCGCGGCGGAGCTGAACCCGGTCGAAGCGGCACGACGCCGGGGGGTCTCGGTGACCATGGCTTCCTCCAGCGAGGATATGCGGGCGGAGCTCAATGTCATCGGCCGGACAGTGGCCGAGGCTACGGCGGAGGTGGAGAGCTTTCTGGACCACGCCTTCCTGGCGGGGCTGGAGCGGGTGCGCATCATCCACGGCACCGGCATGGGTGTGCTGCGGCGCGGGCTGCGGACGATGCTAACCAACCATCCGCACGTGGCCACGGCGACCGACGCGACGCAGGCGGAGGGCGGGACTGGCGCCACCATCGTGGACCTGCGGCAATAAGCGACCTGCGGCGAGGGCGATCCGGCCAATAAGTTGGGCCAGTAACC